>NZ_JBGCUL010000321.1:0-4852 GCF_054177685.1 Pseudomonas sp. P5_A2_2 | reverse complement strand
GCGCAACCCCGAAGCGCTCGCCGAGGCCCAGGCGTCCGACGCCCGTCGCGCCAAGGGCCAGACGCTGGGCCCGCTGGACGGCATCCCTTACACCGCCAAGGACAGCTATCTGGTCAAGGGCCTCACCGCCGCATCCGGCAGCCCGGCCTTCAAGGACCTGGTTGCCTATCGCGATGCGTTCACCATCGAGCGCCTGCGCGCTGCCGGGGCGATCTGCCTGGGCAAGACCAACATGCCGCCGATGGCCAACGGCGGGATGCAGCGCGGCGTCTACGGCCGCGCCGAGAGCCCGTACAACGCTGACTACCTCACCGCCCCTTTCGCCTCCGGTTCGTCGAACGGCGCGGGTACTGCCACTGCCGCAAGTTTCGCGGCCTTCGGCCTGGCGGAAGAAACCTGGTCGAGCGGCCGTGGACCGGCCTCGAACAATGGTTTGTGCGCCTACACGCCGTCACGCGGGGTGATCTCGGTGCGCGGCAACTGGCCGTTGACCCCGACAATGGACGTGGTCGTGCCGTTTGCCCGGAGCATGGCCGACCTGCTCGAAGTGCTCGACGTGGTAGTGGCCGATGACCCGGACACCCGTGGCGATCTGTGGCGCCTGCAACCCTGGGTGCCGATCCCGAGCTCGTCCTTGGTGCGCCCCAAATCCTACGCGGCGCTGGCCGCCAACAGCGAGGCGCTCAAAGGCAAGAAGTTCGGCATTCCACGCATGTACATCAACGCCGATCCAGAAGCCGGCACCTCTGAAGCGCCAGGCATCGGCGGCCCAACCGGCCAACGCATCAACACCCGTCCTTCGGTGATCGGGCTCTGGGAACAGGCACGCAAGGCCCTCGAAGACGCGGGTGCCGAAGTGATCGACGTGGATTTCCCGCTGGTCTCCAATTGCGAGGGCGATCGCCCTGGTGCGCCGACCGTGTTCAATCGCGGCATCGTTTCCAAGGAATTCCTGCACCATGAACTGTGGGACCTGACCGCCTGGGCGTTCGATGATTTCCTGCAAGCGAACGGCGACCCGAAACTGAATCGCCTGGTCGATGTCGACGGCCCGCAGATCTTCCCTCACGACCCGGGCACCCTGCCCAACCGCGAAGGCGACCTGGTTGCCGGCATGGACGAATACGTGCGCATGGCCGAACGCGGCATCACCCCGTGGGACCAGATCAGCACGATGCCGGACGGCCTGCGCGGACTGGAGAAAACCCGCAAGATCGATCTGGAAGACTGGATGGATCGCCTGGGTCTCGACGCAGTGCTGTTCCCGACGGTCGCCGACGTGGGTCCGGCGAATGCCGATGTCGATCCGCAATCGGCGGATATCGCCTGGAGCAACGGCGTCTGGGTCGCCAACGGCAACCTCGCCATCCGTCACCTGGGCGTGCCGACAGTCACCGTGCCGATGGGCGTGATGCCGGACATCGGCATGCCGGTCGGCCTGACGTTTGCCGGGCGCGCCTATGACGACTCTTCGCTGCTGCACCTGGCATCGGCGTTCGAGTCGACCGGCAACAAACGCATGATCCCGCCGCGCACGCCGCCATTGACGGCTGACAAGCGGTAATCGACACCGGGACTGGAGCCTTTACCGCTCCAGTCCCGGATCATCAGGGGTCGACTTGAGCCATCAGCTCCGGAATCGATTCCGGCCGATTGGCATAACGCTGCGCCAGCACCGCACAGACCATCAGTTGAATCTGGTGGAACAGCATCAACGGCAGGATCAGCACGCCAATGGTGCTACCGGCAAACAACACCTGGGCCATCGGCACGCCGGTCGCCAGGCTTTTCTTCGACCCGCAGAAGAGAATGGTGATGCGGTCTTCCTGGTTGAAACCGAATGCCTTGCCCAGTACGGTCGAGGCCACCAACACCAGCGCCAGGACCACGCAGCACGCCACCACCAGCCCAGCCAGGTCCAGCAGCGGAATCTGGTGCCAGAGCCCCTCGATCACCGCCTCGCTGAACGCGCCGTAGACCACCAGCAGAATCGAACCCTGATCGACGAACTTCAACCAGCTCTTGTTGCGCGCCACCCAGTTGCCGATCCAGCGCCGCGCGATTTGCCCGGCAATGAACGGCAGCAGCAACTGCACGCTGATCTTGAGGATGGCGTCGAGGGTCGAGGCGCCTTCGCCGTGCACATTGAGCAGCAGGGTCACCAGCAATGGCGTGAGGAATATCCCGAACAGGCTGGACGCTGCCGCGCTGCAAATCGCCGCCGGGATATTGCCCCGTGCCAGCGAAGTAAAGGCAATCGCCGATTGCACCGTAGCGGGCAGCGCACACAGGTAAAGCATGCCCATGTACAGGTCGTTGCCGATCAGTGGCGACAACAGCGGTTTTAGCGCCAGGCCGAGCAACGGAAACAGCACGAAGGTCAGGCTGAACACCAGCAGATGCAAGCGCCAGTGCCCGGCACCGGCAATGATCGACTCGCGGGACAGCTTGGCGCCATGCAGGAAAAACAGCAGCGCGATGGCGATGTTGGTCAGCCAGCCAAAACCGACCGCGACCTGACCGCTGGCGGGCAGCAGGCTGGCGAGCGTCACCACGCCGATCAGGGTCAGGGTGAAGTTGTCGGGTAACAAACGGGGGCGAGTCATGGGGTTGATCATCCGGGGGGTTGCCAGTACGTGAAAGCGACTCTAACGTGACTGGGAATTACCGACTAACGCCGATGAGCCAGCTGATGCCGCCCAAAGGACATGACAAGAGTGTTCGACGCAGTATTCCCGGGCTGTCCAGCCTGCCGCGACCGCTCTACGGCCGTACCGAATCGCTGCCCAATCGCGCACTGACCCGGCGCCACAGCCATCCGTGGGTACAGCTTTCCTATGCGATTGCGGGCGTGCTCGAAATACAGACCGGCGTCGGGCGCTTCGTCGCCCCGCCGGAGCGTGCGGTGTGGATTCCGGCGGGCATGCCGCACCGGGTGTTCAGTTCGCCGCGCACGGAAATGCGCAGCCTGTACATCGATTGCAGCGTCTCGGCGTGGGCGCAGCCGGGCTGTCATGTGTTGGAGGTCAGTGATCTGTTGCGCGAGTTGATCCGCGCCTTCAGCCAGATTCCAGTGGAATACGATCAGGACGGTCCCCACGGTCGGTTGGCCCAGGTGATTCTGGATCAGTTGGCGCAAGCGCCACAGATCGATTTGATGCTGCCCCTGCCCCAGGACAGCCGATTGCGGCAAATCGCCCAAAGCCTGGAGTCGCACCCGGAGCAACAGACCACCCTCAGCCACTGGAGCGACAAATTCGGCGTCACCGAGAAAACCCTCAGTCGCCTGTTCCTGCGTGACACCGGCCTGACGTTTCGCGCCTGGCGTCAGCGTTTGCGCCTGCTCGGCGCCTTGACGCCACTGGAACAGGGCGAGCGGGTGACCGATGTCGCATTGGCCTGCGGCTACGACTCGACGTCGGCGTTTATCGCAGCCTTCCGCCAGCAGTTTGGCGAAACGCCGGGGGAGTTTTTTCGCTGAGCCCTGCACCGTACATCTCTGTTGCCTGTCAGTCCGCCATCGCGAGCAAGCTCGCTCCCACAGTTTTTTGTGTCGAGCACAGGTTTTGTGTACACCCATACCCCTGTGGGAGCGAGCTTGCTCGCGATGGCGGTGGATCAGTCGACACCTGTACCGACTGACACTCCGCATTCGCGAGCAGGCTCGCTCCTACAGGGATTTCGCATAAATAGCCCCGTGTTACTGATCGGACTTGATGCTGGTCCAGACCCGCGTGCGCACCCGCTCGAGCTTTTGCGGCAATGGCTGCACGACGTACAGCGTCTTCAGCGCCTCGCTGGTCGGTGTCAGGTTCGGGTTGCCGGTGATGTCCTTGTCGATCAGCGCCAGCGAGTCCTTGTTGGCATTCGGGTAACCGAGGAAGTCGCTGATCGGCGCGATGACTTTCGGGTCCAGCAGGTTGTTGAGGAATTCGTGGGCCTCGGCGACGTTCTTCGCGCTTTTCGGGATGGCGAAGGTGTCGAACCAGATCGGCGCGCCTTCCTTCGGCAGGCGCCAGTCGACGACCACGCCGTTGCCCGCCTCCTTGGCGCGATTGCCGAATTGATAGAAGCTGCCGGAGTAACCGATGGCCACGCAGATATCGCCATTGGCGATGTCGGTCATGTACTTGGCGGAGTTGAAGTAGGTGACGTAAGGGCGGACTTTGAGCATCAGCGCCTTGGCTTTTTCGTAGTCATCGGGGTTCTGGCTATTCGGGTCCAGCCCCAGGTAATGCAGGGCCAGCGGCAGGATCTCCGACGGCGAGTCGAGCATGGCGACGCCACAGGCCTTGAGCTTCTCCATGTTCTCGGGCTTGAACACCAGGTCCCAGCTGTCCACCGGCGCATTCTCGCCCAGCGCCGCTTTGACCTTGGCCGGGTTGAAGCCGATCAGCACGGTGCCGTACATGTAGGGCACGCCGTACTGGTTGCCGGGGTCGTTCTTGTCCAGCAGCTTGAGCAGTGCCGGGTCCTGGTGCGACCAGTTCGGCAGTTTGGACTTGTCGAGTTTCTGGAACACGCCCGCCTTGATCTGGGTTTCGATGAACTGGTTCGATGGCACCACCAGATCGTAGCCCGAGTTGCCGGTGAGCAGCTTGGCTTCCAGGGACTCGTTGGTGTCGAAGGTGTCCCAGGTCACCTTGATCCCGGTGTCCTTGGCGAAGTCCTTGGGCACGGACGGCAGGATGTAGTCCGCCCAGTTGTACACCCGCAATTCGTGCTGTTCGGCGTGCACCGCGCCGGCCAGCAGCGACAGTCCGCAAACGCTGGCGCCCAGTATGCGTTTCATTGAGTCCATGGATCATTTCCCCAAGTGTGGCGTGAGTTCGATGGTTTTTATGTTCTGTAC
>NZ_JBGCUL010000320.1:0-4865 GCF_054177685.1 Pseudomonas sp. P5_A2_2 | reverse complement strand
GTGTGACAGTCAATGAAGTTTTTACTGATCCACCGCTATCGCGAGCAAGCTCGCTCCCACAGGGGGGCTCGGTGAACATGGGATTTGTGTCCACAGGGAAAAAAATGCCGCTCAAGTGAGCGGCATTCTTGTGTTCGCGACTGTTACTCCGAAGCCACGGCATTCTTCGCCAGGATCGCGTTCRCCAGTTCCATGTCCGTGGCTTGCAGGCCCGGGTTATCGGCGCGGACCTTCTGCATGGCCGCTTCCAGGTACGGGCCGCGGATGCCGCCGTCACTGGCGACGAAGCTGCTGGCGTCGTCCTGGGCCGCGACGACCAGCTTGTTATCCTTGGATGTCAGATAGCTCGAACCGGTGGTTGCACCGGACGTAAGAACGTTACGCCAAAAAGTATCGGCCATCGCCGAACCGACAGGCAGGGACAACAGCGCGACGGTAGCGACAGCAAGTTTGAAACGCATGACAGGGTGACTCCACTGGGTTGACTACGCCGTTGGATTGCCAACCCCCAATCGAGTTCCGTGGTCGCCTATTCCGCCGCTTCGACCAGCAGGATCGCGCCTTGCTGGCCGACCACCCGCACGCGGCTGCCAATGGCAGTGTCCGGCCCGCGGGCCATCCACACGCCGTCGGCCACCTTGATTTTGCCGCGGCCATTGATAATCGCTTCATGCACCACGAAGGTTTTGCCAATCAGTTCCTGGCCGCGCAGATTCAGGTGCGGCTGATCGCTCGGGCGCGCCGCCGTGCGCTGACGCCGCCACCAGTAAAACGCGGTAGCGATCGACAGCAGGCCGAACAATAGAAACTGCCATTCCCAGGACAGGCCCGGCAGGAAGAAGGTCAAGACGCCCACGGTCGCTGCCGCCATGCCGATCCACAACAGGTAGCCGCCGGCGCCGAACACTTCGAGAATCAACAGTACTGTGCCCAGCGCCAACCAGTCCCAGAACGAAAGATGCTGCAAAAATGCCCACATGGCACGCCTCAGGCTTTCTTGTTATCGAAAGTGGCCTTGACGATTTCGCCAATGCCGCCCACCGCACCGATCATCGAACTGGCCTCCAGCGGCATCAGGATCACTTTGCTGTTGTTGGCCGAAGCCAGCTTGCCCAGCGCATCGATGTACTTCTGCGCCACGAAATAGTTGACCGCCTGCACGTTGCCGCTGGCGATGGCTTCGGACACCACTTTGGTCGCCTGGGCTTCTGCCGCGGCTTGTCGCTCGCGAGCTTCGGCCTCAAGGAAGGCGGCCTGGCGACTGCCTTCGGCTTCGAGGATCTGCGCCTGCTTCTTGCCTTCTGCGGTCAGGATCGCTGCGGCACGCAGGCCTTCGGCCTCGAGGATCTGTGCACGTTTGATCCGCTCGGCTTTCATCTGCCCCGACATCGCCGCCATCAGATCGGCGGGCGGGCTGATGTCCTTGATCTCGATCCGGGTGATCTTGATGCCCCACGGCGCGGTCGCTTCATCGACGGTGCGCAGCAGTTTTTCGTTGATCCCGTCACGCTGGCTGAGCATGGCGTCGAGCTCCATCGAGCCGAGTACCGTACGGATGTTGGTTTGCAGCAGGTTGCGGATGGCATGTTCGAGGTTGTTCACTTCGTAGGCAGCCTGGGCTGTGTTGACCACCTGGAAAAAACACACGGCGTCGATCTGCACCGTGGCGTTGTCGGCGGTGATGACTTCCTGCGGCGGAATGTCCAGCACGCTTTCCATCACATTCATCTTGCGACCGATACGGTCCATGACTGGGACGATGACGTTCAGCCCTGGCTTGAGCGTGTTGGTGTAGCGCCCGAAACGTTCGACGGTCCATTCAAAGCCCTGGGGCACCACCTTGAAACCCATGAACAGAATGGCGACCACCAGGCCGACAAAAAGCAAAAGCACACTACCGATCTGCATAACGATTCCTTGTTGATGTGTGGATCTGTGGAGTTGCAATCGCTGGAGTGTAGCTGTGCCGATGACGGATAAGTACAGCCGGGCTCAGCTATGCTCGCTCTGGGGTGTCACGCGCAGAACCTCCTCGATGGTCGTCAGCCCGGCGCCGACCTTTTGCGCTCCTGACAGCCGCAGGCTGCGCATGCCTTCCTTGAATGCCTGACGCCGAACGGCCAGCAGATCGGTATCGGGACTGATCAGCGCTTTGAGGCTGTCGCTGAGCTGCATGATTTCGTAGACCCCGGCGCGACCGTGATAACCGGTGTCGCGGCATTCCACGCAACCGATGGCACGCTGGGCATTGGCCGGCAACGGTGCTTGCCAGGGACGGGTCAGGGTTTGCCAGTCGTCTTCGCCCAGCGTCAGCGGCGCCTTGCAGTGCGGGCACAGGGTCCGCACCAGGCGCTGGGCCATGACGCCGAGCACCGTGGCCTTGATCAGGTAGTGCGGCACGCCGAGTTCCAGCAGACGGCTGATGGCGCTGGGCGCATCGTTGGTGTGCAGGGTCGACAGCACCAGGTGCCCGGTGAGTGCAGCCTGTATCGCCATCTCCGCGGTTTCGAGGTCGCGGATCTCGCCGATCATGATGATGTCCGGGTCTTGCCGCATCAGCGCACGCACGCCGGCGGCGAAGGTCAGGTCGATGTTGTGCTGGACCTGCATCTGGTTGAACGCCGGCTCGACCATTTCGATCGGGTCTTCGATGGTGCAGAGGTTGACCTCCGGTGTCGCCAGTTTTTTCAGGGTGGTGTAGAGGGTAGTGGTCTTGCCCGAACCCGTCGGCCCGGTGACGAGGATGATGCCGTGGGGCTGGCGGGTCATGTCCTGCCAGCGGCGCAGGTCGTCGACGGAGAAACCAAGCTGGTCGAAGTCCTTTAGCAGGACTTCCGGGTCGAAGATCCGCATGACCATTTTTTCGCCGAAGGCCGTGGGCAGTGTCGACAAACGCAATTCGACTTCGCCGCCGTCCGGGGTCTTGGTTTTCACCCGGCCGTCCTGGGGTTTGCGTTTCTCCGCGACGTTCATGCGACCCAGGGTTTTCAGGCGACTGACGATGGCCATGGTGACCTGAGGCGGGAATTGGTAGACGTTGTGCAGCACGCCGTCGATGCGAAAGCGCACCGTGCCTTGCTCGCGCCGGGGCTCGATGTGGATGTCGCTGGCGCGCTGCTGGAACGCGTACTGGAACAGCCAGTCGACGATATTGACGATGTGTGCGTCGTTGGCGTCCGGCTCCTGGTCGCTGGCGCCGAGGTTGAGCAGCTGTTCGAAATTGCCCAGGTTGCTGACCTGGGGATCGGCGCTGTTCGCCCCGGTGACCGATTTGGCCAGGCGGAAGAATTCGACGCTCAAGCGCTGGATGTCCACCGGGTTGGCCACCACGCGCTTGATCGGCAACTTGAGCACGTGGGTCAAGTCAGCCTCCCAGCCACTGACATAAGGCTGGGCGCTGGCCACGGTGACCGCGTCGCGGTCGATCGCTACAGCGAGAATCTTGTGGCGCTGGGCGAAGGCATAGGACATCAGCGGGGTCACGGCCGCGACGTTGATTTTCAACGGATCGATGCGCAGGTAAGGTTGGCCGGCCTGCCGAGACAGCCACAGGGTCAGGCTTTCGAGGTCCAGCGGTTTGCCGGGACAGCTGAGATCGTCCAGCTGTTGACTGGCGATGAACTCCAACGGATGCACCTGGCCATGGGTGGCGTTGCGGCGGCGGGCATTGAGTGCGTGTTCGGCCGAATCCTGGCTGATGAAGCCCTGGGCGACCAGTTCGCGCAGCACATCATTGAGATCCAGCCAGCGGTCCTGAAGGGCAATATGTACGGACATGCGGGCTCCTTTTGAACGACAGTCGGCAAAGGATAGCCGTGGCCCGGCTGACCGCTGGGCCACTACCCGACGAAGCCGTTTCGGAGTTTTTCAACCCGCCGCTTGAACCGCTTCGGCCCAGGCAGAATCAGCTTCTTGCAGCTCCACCGAGCAGACGCTGATCAGGTTACGAAGTTTTTCCGCAATCACTTGCGCGCGGTGCCAGCTCAAACCGTCGATAACGATCTCGATGGCCAGCCAGTCGTCCTGGCGCTGCACGTTGACCTGTTCCGGCGTGAGCAATTGCAAAGCGAACAGATTGAGGGCACGACACAGCAGGTCCGGTTCTGCCTCGGCCAGCATTTGATAGCGAACCCGGCAATGGGCGTTGCCGACGTTCCAGACATCGGCACGGGCAGGTGGGGTGTTCACGGCTTCGAGATACGGCATGGTCTGGCTCCAAAATCATTGGAGAAATGTTTACATCCTGTGCCGGGTATTTCTTCTCTATGATTGGCCGTATTGCAAAAATGAAGAATCAATCAATTCACTTGTTACTCGGTTAAGGGTTTTTTTATGCAAAGCGAATTGGACAGCTACGACCGCAAGATCCTCGCCTTGCTGCAAGAGGATGCTTCGCTTTCCAGCGCACAGATCGCCGAGCAGGTGGGGCTCTCGCAATCGCCGTGCTGGCGGCGGATTCAGCGGATGAAAGAGGAGGGCATCATTCGCGGCCAGGTGACCTTGCTCGACCGCAAGAAAATCGGCCTGAACACGCAGATCTTCGCGGAGGTGAAACTCAATGCCCAYGGGCGTTCGAACTTCACCGAATTCACCGAGGCGATTCGCGGCTTTCCGGAGGTGCTGGAGTGTTATGTGCTGATGGGGGCGGTGGATTTCTTGCTGCGGATTGTCACGGCGGACATTGAGGCCTACGAGCGCTTTTTCTTCGAGAAGCTGTCGATGGTGCCGGGGATTCAGGAGGTCAATTCGATCGTGGCGTTGTCGGAGATCAAGTCGACGACCAGTTTGCCGGTCTGAAATCTTGTGGTGACTTTACTGGCCTCATCGTCGGAACGCCGCCCGGAGCAAGCTCGCTCCCACAAGGA
>NZ_JBGCUL010000319.1:0-4869 GCF_054177685.1 Pseudomonas sp. P5_A2_2 | reverse complement strand
GACCTGATCCTGCTCGACCTGAACATGCCCGGGATGCACGGGCTCAATGGCCTGATCAACCTGCGTAACGAAGCGCCGACCATTCCGGTGGTGATTGTCTCCGCCGAGCAAGACAAACAGATCGTGCTGCAAGCCATCACCTACGGTGCGGTGGGTTTCATCACCAAATCGTCACCCCGCGCCCAGATGACCGACGCCATCCAGCAGATTCTCAATGGCAATGTCTACCTGCCTCCGGACATCATCCGCACCGCCAAAAGCAGCACCCACCGGCGCATGAATGACACCCCGAGCTTTCCGCCCGAACTGCTCCAGGCCCTGACCCGCAAGCAACTGCAGGTGCTGGAACGCATGACCAAGGGCGAATCGAACAAGCAGATCGCCTACACCCTGGAAATCGCCGAGACCACGGTCAAGGCCCACGTCTCGGCGATCCTGCGCAAGCTCAACGTGCACAACCGGGTGCAGGCGATCCTGAGTGCCGGGGATATTGATTTCGGGTCTTATCTGCGGCGTTGAGTCAACAAGACCGCGTCGCTCTTATCGCGAGCAGGCTCACTCCTACAGGATTGCGATGTACCTGTAGGAGTGAGCCTGCTCGCGATAGCGGTGGCAAAAACGCCGAGATCTCAAGGCCGGCCAAGCAAATGACTCATCGCCGTCTTCAGCTTCATCGGCCGCACCGGTTTGTGCATCAGGGTGTGGCCCAGTTCGCGGATCTGCTGTTTGAGTTCATTGCTGTAGTTGGCCGTGATCATCATCGCCGGAATCGGTGAGGCACGACGGGCATTGATTCTTGCCACCGCATCGATACCGTTCCGGTCGTTGTCCAGGTGGTAGTCGGCGATCAGCAGGTCGGCCTCGGCGTGGTAATTGTCCACTTGCCGTGCCAGGTCCTCCTCCGACAGCGCCGTCACCACCTGGCACCCCCACCCCTCCAGCAAGGTGCGCATGCCGGCACAGATGGTCGCGTCGTTGTCCAGCACCCAGATCCGTGCACCCCGCAGGCGCTCGAGCATCGGCTCGCTCATCTGCAACGTCGGCGGCGGCTTCGGCGCGGTGGCGCTCAACGGGACTTCGACCGAGAACATTGAGCCCCGGCCCGGCCACGAGCGCACATCAATGCGATGCCCGAGAATGCCGGCGATTTTCTCGACAATCGCCAGGCCCAGGCCCAGACCGCGATCCTGATCCGGTCGCTGCACATCTCCGCGCTTGAACTCCTGGAAAATCTCCTCCAGGCGATGCTCGGCAATGCCCATGCCGCTGTCCCAGACTTCGATCGTCAGGCACTGATGATGCCGTCTGCAACCGAGCACCACTCGGCCACTGCAGGTATAGCGAATGGCATTGCTCAGCAGGTTGCGCAGAATCCGCGCCAGCAGCTGGATGTCGCTGCGCACCAGCGCCGAACAACTGATGAAGTGCAGTTGCAGGCCTTCACTGCGTGCCACCTGGGTGTATTCGGCGGCCAGGTTGTCCAGCAGTTCACTGAGGGCGAACGGCGTAATGTCGGCCTTGATCACCCCCGCATCGAGCTTGGAAATGTCCACCAGGGTGCCGAGCAGGTTCTCCACGTCTTCCAGGGAATTGCTCACGTTGCGCACCAGAATCTCGCTGGACATCGGCTCGCGCCGTTCCAGCAAGGCACTGGTAAACAGGCGCGCGGCATTCAACGGTTGCAGCAGGTCGTGGCTGACGGCGGCGAGGAACTTGGTTTTCGACAGGTTGGCCTGCTCGGCTTCCTGCTTGGCTTCGCGCAAGCGAGACTCGACCAGGCGCCGCTCATCGATCTCGCGCAGCAACTGGTCGTTGAGGGTGGTCAATTCCGCMGTGCGCTCGCGTACCCGCAGCTCCAGGTTCTGATAAGCCTGATGCAGCGCCTCCGCGGTGCGGCGGYGTTCGGTGATGTCGCGGATCAGCACGAAAATCCCCACCACCTCGCCACTGGCCAGACGGTTGGGCACATAGGAGCGCAGCATGTAACGCTCCTGGTTGTTGACGTTGGTTTCGGCGAACTCAAAGGTCACGCTCTCGCCGGCCAGTGCCCTGGCCACGTAGGACTCCAGCCGCTGGTAATGCTGTTCGCTGTGCACTTCGCGCAGGCTCTGGCCGAGCATCACGCCGCGGGGCCAGCAGTACCACTCTTCGTAGACCTTGTTGGTGAACTCGTAGACCAGATCGGCATTGAGGTAGGCAATCAATGCCGGTACGTGATCGGTGATCAGGCGAATCCAGTGTTCGCTTTCACTCAGCGCCTCAGCGTGCTGGTAGCGTTCGGTGATGTCGGTGTAGGTGTTGACGAAACCACCGGTAGGCAACGGATGGGTGCGGATTTCCAGGACCCGGCCATCGAACAGGCGCTGCTCACATTCGCGGACCGGTCGTCCATTGCCATCGCGACTGGCCGGAGTCAAAAGGTTCAATTCGCTGTCGGCGATCACTTCGGCAAACGGGCGATGGGCAGCCACCGGTGCCAGGCCGCTCAGCTCCAGGAAACGCCGGTTCCACAGCTCCAGAATGCCCTCGGCGCTGACCATCGCCACCCCTTGGGACAGATTGTCGACCGCCCGCTGCAACAGATGGGACTTCTGCGCCACCGCCTGCTCACGGCGTACGGTTTCGCTGAGTTTGACGTCGGTAATGTCGGTGAACAGAATCACCCGCCCACCTTCCTGGGTCGGCCGCTCGCTGACTTGCAGCCAGCGCCCGTTCTGCAGGCGGTAAAGCAGGTTTTCGTCGGCATGCCCGCGAGGTTCTTCGGTGAACAGGCCGTTGTTCATCATCAACCGCTTGACCTCGGTCAGGCGCATGCCGGCATTGATCCGCACCCGGCTGTTGCTCCAGAACGCCTTGAAGCGACTGTTGAACAGCACGATGCGCTGCTCGGCGTCGAACAGGACGAAGGCGTCGGATATGCTTTCGATGGCATCGATCAGGTGTTGATGCGCCGTTTCCGCGCGCAGGCGGGCTTCGCTGAGCAAATGATTACCGGCCTTGAGTTCGGCCATGGCCTGGTTCAGGGCATCGGTGCGTTCGCGCACTTGCTCGGCCAGCACCACCGAATGCTGGAACGCCGCGTACGGATCGTTGCCGCGGGTCACCCCGGACTCGACCCGTTCGATCAGCGCGCCATTGATGCGCTGCAGTTTATGGTTTTCCAGGCGCAGCCCGGCCAGTTCGGCCTGCAGCTCAGCGATGTCCTGGGGCACGGCCGCGGGCAATGGCAACGCCGGTGAAGGTCTGGTTGATATGCATGCCATTGAACTGTTCTCCATAGGTGTTGAAACCCATCACCCGTTGCTCACGCAAAAACGAGCCGATCTGATCGAGGCTGCCGTCGTCTTCGAGTTCCAGACGCCGCAGGAAACAGTCGCAACCGATGGTCAGCAGCAAATCGCCCAGGCGCTCCTGCAACCCCTCGAACAGGCTCTGCAGGTTCGGCAGCATCGGCCCCGGGGTCATGGCGGTGAGGACGATGCCGTTTTCCACGGCGCAGTAGAAACTCAGGCTCAGGTCCGGATGCACCTGCTGGATGGCCCGCACGTAGTACTGCTGGTTGATCCGCACCGCCAGCGGGTGCGCGGCGAAGACCCGGTGATCGAGTTGCGCCACCGGCACGCCGATGTGCCGGGCGTACTCGGCGGCGGCCGGCTCGGCATTGAGCTCGAAGACCCGGCGCAAGGTGCTGTCGGCCCCGGTAACCACCAGCTTCTCGGCGCGGGGCAGCACGTGGTGGGTGGTGAACACTTCGAAATCCAGCCAGGTGTTGACCAGCACCACCACGGCCGCGCCGCTGTGAAACTCGCCATCGAAGTACACATGGGTATGGGTCAGGTAGTTATCGTCGCCGGCCGAGCCGCCGAAATGCGGAATGTCGCCCAGTGCCGCGCTCAAGGCCGCCAGGACCATTTCTTCACGGCTGGACAGGCCATCGAGCAGGGTCAGGGCAAAGCTGTTGCCCTTGATCGGCGCCAGGGTGTTGCTGCGACAGCCACTGACCAGGCGCTCGACCATTTGCTGGGCGTCGATCAGGCTGAAGTGCTCCATCTGGTCGATCAGCTCGATGGCGATGGAAAAGTGCCGGTGATCGAAGCCCACCGCCGTCACGCAATTGCGCCCGTAGCCCAGCGGAGTGATTTCCCCGGCGCTGGTGCAGCCCGCCAGGCGAATGCCGCCGAAGCTTTGCTGCAAGGCCTGGCCCAGCGCCTGCAAGTCGTACTCGGCGGAACAGAAGAACAGCACGAASCCCAGGTGCGGATGCARCAACTGTCGTGCCAGTTCCTGCGCGACCTGCCGGGCATCGGTGGCCTGGGACATTGCACTGACGACGCCTTCGCTCTGCTGCATCCTTACCTCCCGCAGGTGCGTGTGTATGAGGCACGAGTGTACGAAGTCTGTGGGGGGCGACGAATGCTACTTGGGTAGCGGGTAACCGCTTCGATGGGATGAGAGAGTTAAAGCTCATACCTGTGGGAGCGAGCTTGCTCCGGGCGGCGTTCCGACGATGGGGCCATCACAGCCAACATCCATGTCGCCTGACACTCAGCCATCGCGAGCAGGCTCGCTCCCACAATTGTTTGTATTCCGGTCAGCTACCAGGTCAGCACCGCGCCCACGGCAAAGGTATCGGTGTCTTCGTTCTGCTCGTCGGTGTCGTGGCCGTTGATTTCGAACTGGTTGTACTCGGCCACCAGCTTGAGGTTGTCGTTCACGTCATGGAACAACGCGATGCCGCGGGTCTCGTAGTCCGCGCCGCTGCCGACCACGCCGTTGCCATCGTCATTGGTCTTGCCGTAGGACAAGGCCAGGCGGTTCTTGCCCAGTTTGTAGGAGCCCTGCAACAGGTAGCCGTCGCTGTCGACGTTG
>NZ_JBGCUL010000318.1:0-4871 GCF_054177685.1 Pseudomonas sp. P5_A2_2 | reverse complement strand
GACGACCATGGCCGTACGGCAGGCAGTCGTGTCCGTGCAAATCTTCAGGCTTGAGCGGTGTGCCGCGTTCGACCAGGTACGCGGGGCTTGCGCAGTACACCCGTGCAATGGAGGCAATGCGTCGGGCGATCAGCGTCGAGTCTTCCAATGTGCCAATGCGCAATGCCAGGTCGTAACCTTCACCGAGCAAATCCACAGGGCGGTCACTCAAATCCATCTCCACCGTCACGTCGCGATAGCGCTGCAAAAACACCGGCAACAGGCACCCCAGATGCGCCAGTGCGAACGACAGCGGCGCACTCACACGAATGGTCCCCCGTGGTTCGGTGGTCTGGCCGGCGATGCCCTGCTCCACTTGTTCGACTTCGCTGAGCAGGCGCAAGGCTGACTCGTAATAGCTTTGCCCCAGCGGCGTGACATCCAGTCGCCGGGTCGAGCGATTGAGCAAGCGCACACCCAAGCGCTCTTCGAGTTGCATCAAGCGGCGGCTGACAAACTGCTTGGACAGGCCCAGTTGATCGGCGGCCGCCGTGAAACTGCCGGAGTCCATCACCTGGCAAAAAATACGCATATCTTCGAAGGGGTTCATTGTCACTTCCCGGTTGACAGTTAAACACTTTATAGCCGCTTTTTCGCTTCCAGGCACCCTATTAATCTGTGTTCACGGTGTTGCTGAAGCCTGAATCACAGAGCCGGCAGCGACCTCATCTCAAGACACTCAACGCCATCGGTTAAAAAGGATTTACCCATGAACCTCGTCCAGAAAACCCTGACCGCATCCCTCCTCGCCMTTGCCGTCGGCAACGCGTTTGCCGCGGGCAGCCCGGGTGTCGAACACAACACCCAGGCCTTCCTCGAAGCCCTCGCCGCCGGTGGTGGCAAACCGCTTGAACAACTGAGCCCGAAAGACGCCCGTGCGGTGCTGACCGGTGCCCAGGCGTCGGTGAAGGTTGACCTGTCCGGTGTGGAAGTCAGCGACAAGGCGATCAAGGTTGACGGGCAGACGATCAACCTCAAAGTGGTGCGCCCGGCCAAGGTCAAAGGTGAATTGCCGGTGTTCATGTTCTTCCATGGTGGCGGTTGGGTGCTGGGGGATTTCCCGACTCACCAACGCCTGATTCGTGACCTCGTGGTGGGCTCCGGCGCGGTCGCGGTGTACGTCGACTACACACCGTCGCCGCAAGCGCAATACCCGACCGCGATCAACCAGGCCTACGCCGCGACGCGCTGGGTGGCCGAGCATGGCAAAGAGATCGGCGTCGACGGTCAACGTCTGGCAGTGGCCGGCAACAGCGTCGGCGGCAACATGGCGGCAGTCGTGGCCTTGATGGCCAAGGAGCAAAAAGTCCCGGCCCTGCGTTTTCAACTACTGATGTGGCCGGTGACCAACGCACAGTTCGATACCGCGTCGTACCAGCAATTTGCCGAAGGCCACTTCCTGACGCAAAACATGATGAAGTGGTTCTGGGACAACTACACCACCGACGCCGGCGAACGCGCGCAGATTCATGCCTCGCCACTCAACGCCAGTACCGAACAGCTCAAAGGCTTGCCGCCCGCATTGGTGCAGACCGCCGAATTCGACGTGCTGCGTGACGAAGGCGAAGGTTATGCCCGCCACCTCGATGCGGCGGGCGTGCCAGTGACCTCGGTCCGCTACAACGGCATGATCCACGACTTCGGCCTGCTCAACCCGTTAAGCCAGATTCCCGAAGTGAAGGCAGCGGTACGCCAGGCTGCGCTGGAGCTCAAGGTTCACTTGAACTGAGACCTTGCCCTTTGCCACACACTTGCGGTGTGGTGAGGGGCTTTTCTGTAGGAGCGAGCCTGCTCGCGATGCGGATTTTCAGTCGACATCTTCATTGAATGTTAGACCGCAATCGCGAGCAAGCTCGCTCCCACAGAAAAGCTCCCTCGCCACAAAAGCGGCCTGCATCTCGGCTACCTCATTTCTGCCGGAGCTCCCACATGTCCTTCCTTCTCAGTCATCTCCTGTCCCTGAGCGCCCTGCTGCTGGCCATCGACGCCCTGCTCTGGCACCTTGCGCCTTTCAAGCATCGCGTCAGCCGGGTCGGTGTGCGTCTTGCGCTGTTTGTGCTGTTCAGCGCGGTGATCATCAACGCCGGCGTCAGCCCGTTGCACGCGCCATTGTTTGCCGATGATCCCGTGGCGCAGCTCGGGGCTACGGCGCTGGGAATTCTGTGGTGGTTGTACGCCGCGCGGGTGCTGACCGAAGTGATCGGTCTGGTCCTGATGCGACGCATCGGCCACAGCGGCCGGCTGTTGCAGGATGTCATCGGCGCTGTGGTGTTCCTGGTTGCCGTCGTCGCCGCCGCCGGCTACGTGCTGGAGCTGCCAGTGAAAGGTTTGCTGGCGACCTCTGGCGTCGTCGCCATCGTGGTGGGTCTGGCATTGCAGAGCACTTTGAGCGACGTGTTCTCCGGTATCGTGCTCAACACCACCAAGCCGTATCAGGTCGATGACTGGGTTTGCATCGACGGTGTTGAAGGCAAGGTGCTGGACATCGACTGGCGCGCCACCCACCTGCTGACCAATGCCGGCAGCACCGCTGTGGTGCCGAACTCGGTGGCGGCCAAGGCGAAGATCGTCAACCTCAGCCGCCCGACCAACCTGCACGGCGTGTCGATCAGCATTCAGGTGCCCAACCATATCCGTCCGCGTCGGGTACTCGATGCCCTGGACCGCACCCTTCAGGGCAGCAGCAGTCTGCTGCTCAACCCACCGCCCAAAGCCGTGCTCAAGGAGACCGGCGAAACCATGTCCGAATACGTGGCCAGCGGCTTCATCGCCGAACTGGGCAAAAAGGGCGAAGTGCGCAATCAACTGTTCGACCTGGCCCATCGGCACCTCGAAGCAGCAGGCATTTCCCGGCAGCCCGATGGCGTGATCGAGCCGTCGACCCGCGCACGGGCCTTGCTCGATGAAGTGAAAATCTTCCGTTCCCTGAGCGCCGAGGAACGTGATCGCCTGGCCCGGAACATGGTGGCACAGCAATACGCGGCTGGTGAAGTGGTGCTGGATCTGGAGGAAGTGCCGGACAGTTTGTTCGTCATCGCCACCGGCGTGGTCAGCGCCACTGTCCCCGACGGCAGCACGCAGATCGAAGCCGGACGCATGGGGCCGAGTGAAGTCATGGGCGAACAGAGCATTCTTGCCGACACGCCGTCCCAGGCACGGTTCACCGCCATGACCTCAAGCATCATCTACCGCCTCGACAAGTCCCTGACCCGCAGTTGCATGGAGCAACGCCGCGAAGTCGACCGGGCGTTGAACAAGCTGCAAGCGGTGCGGCAGCAGAACAGCCGGATGGCGTTGATGGCCAAACCGGTGGCGGTCAAGAAAGGTGGTTTTTTGAGCTGGTTGCAAAATCGTTGATCAAGGAGCGAGCTTGGTCCGGGCGGCGTTCCGACGAAGGCGACCTACTGGCCGACCAGATACATCACAGAGGCGAAACTGCTTGGGCGTAATCCCGAACTGCTTACGAAACGCCCGAATGAAATTACTCGGCTGCCGATACCCCAACCGCTCGGCAATCCGCTCAATCGGCTGATCACCTGCCGTCAACCAGTGCCGCGCCAACTCCAGACTGTCACTGCGTGTATGTTGCGCGGCAGCAGTCTGCCAGTACCGCAACATGCTCTGATGCAGAAATCCATTGGCCCCCAGCAACGGCTCATCGAGGCTAGTCGCTGGCAGGCTCAAACACGGATGTGAACCCTCCAGCACCTCGATACCAACACTACGCAACCACTGCCCGGCAGCCTGTTGCGGAGTCAGGCGAACGGCGACAAACACCTGTGCCGGGGCACGCCCCAGGCGTCGGGCGATATTGCGCACCAACGTCAGGGTCGCTGCATCGAGGCCGAAAAAATGCAGCTGTTTATCGGCACTGCGCAAGTGCAAGCGAGCCTGTCCGCCACACTCCTCCAGTTCCGCCACCACGCAGTTGGTTACCCGCGGCAGAAAATCGGTGAAGCACGCCAGGCTCGCACGCAGGGTCGCGGCGGAATCCAGCAAAATGTTCAAACCCCGCAGCGTGGTGGTCGCCATGCCATTGACCAGTTCGCAGCCAAACGATGCGCCCGCGCCCGCACGTTCGCATTCATTCCACAGGCGTTCGACCAGGTGCGCGGGCACATGCAGGTCCTGACCTTCGAGCAGCGACAGGCAGATGCCGGCCCGTTGCAGCAGTTGGTCCTGACACAGGCCGGACTGCCGGGCATGGCTGAGAATGGTGCGGGTGAAGGCGCTGGAAAAAAACGGTTGGCTGGTCATGGCAGGTTACGGCGAGAGGACAGGCGTGTACTTATGCCAGCCGCTGTGCTATCGATCCAATGCATTAAAAGTATCCGCCAAATGCAGGAGACGCATGATGGACCTACGACAACTCCGCCACCTCGTCGCCCTGGCCGATTACCGCAACTTCGGGCGTGCCGCCGAGGCGATCAATCTCAGTCAACCGGCCTTCAGTCGCAGCATCCAGACCCTTGAGCGCGACCTCGACTGCGTGCTGGTGGAACGCAGCAGCCGCGAATTGCGCCTGACCGGTCAAGGCGAACTGGTGCTGCAACATGCCCGGCGCCTGCTCGCCGGCAGCCAGGCCCTGCACAACGAACTGACGCAATACAACGGCCTGACCGGTGGCGAGCTGCACTTCGGCTGCGGCCCGTATCCGGCCCAGGTGCTGGTGCCCGAAGCGTTGGCGGAGTTCATCCAGGCTCACCCGGCGGTCCGCATCAGTTTCCACCAGGGCGACTGGGAACAACTGGCGGTCTGGCTTCGTGAACAGCAGATCGAATTCCTCGTGGCCGACGCGCGGTACTTCACCGGCGACCCGCATTACCAGGTAC
>NZ_JBGCUL010000317.1:0-4881 GCF_054177685.1 Pseudomonas sp. P5_A2_2 | reverse complement strand
TCTTCGGTCTGGTGGCATCGACCCTGGCCACCTCCGGCTTCGGCGCCTTGATCGGCTACGCGCACCTGCTGGCCGTGCTGCTGGGCTGCATGCTGTTCGTGGCACTGGTGATGAACCCGCTCATCGTGTTCTGGAAACTGCGGCGCAACCCGTACCCGCTGGTCCTGACCTGCCTGCGTGAGAGCGGCATCACGGCGTTCTTCACCCGTAGCTCGGCGGCGAACATTCCGGTCAACCTGGAGTTGAGCAAGCGTCTGGGCCTGCACGAAGACACCTACTCGGTATCGATCCCGCTGGGCGCGACCATCAACATGGCGGGTGCTGCGATCACCATCACCGTACTGACCCTGGCGGCCGTGCACACCCTCGGCATCGCCGTGGACATTCCCACCGCGATCCTGCTGAGCGTCGTCGCAGCGATCTGCGCCTGCGGTGCTTCGGGCGTGGCGGGTGGTTCGCTGTTGCTGATTCCGCTGGCGTGCAGCCTGTTCGGCATCCCGAGCGAAATCGCCATGCAGGTGGTAGCGGTCGGTTTCATCATCGGCGTATTGCAGGACTCGGCGGAAACCGCGCTGAACTCGTCCACCGATGTGCTGTTCACCGCGGCGGCTTGCCTGGGTGAAGAAGAAAAAGTACAGCGATTGGCATAACACTGCGGACCCTGTGGGAGCGAGCTTGCTCGCGATAGCGGTGGGTCAGTCAACATAAATGTTGAAAGTTATACCGCCATCGCGAGCAAGCTCGCTCCCACAGGTCAAGCGGTGTAGATGAAGAATGCTCAACAACGAAAAAGCCCGCCAAGGCGCAAACCTTGGCGGGCTTTTTTGTACCTGAACTGTTTAGAACGCGCCCATGTAGTCACGCTTGCCCACTTCCACGCCGTTGTGGCGCAGCAGTGCGTAAGTGGTGGTGACGTGGAAGAAGAACTGCGGCAGGCCGTAGGTCAGCAGGTAGGACTGGCCGCTGAAGCGCTTCTCTTTAGGCGTGCCCGGACGGGTCACGATCTCGATGCCTTCCTTGCCGTTGATCTGCGCAGGCGTAATGCTGCCGATGAAGGCCAGAGCCTTGGCGATCAACGCTTGCAGTTCGGCGAAGGTGGTTTCAGTGTCGTCGTACTTCGGCAATTCGACTTCGGCCAGGCGACCGGTAACGCCCTTGCTGAAATCAACGGCGATCTGCACCTGACGCACCAGCGGGAACATGTCCGGGAACAGGCGCGCTTGCAGGAAGGCGTTAGGGTCGATGTTTTTCTCGGTGGCGTGAGCCTCGGCCTTTTTCAGTACATCACTCAGGGCGTTGAGCATTTGCTGGAAAACAGGCACGGAAGCGTCGTACAGGGAAATGGTCATGGCAGGTCTCGTCTGGAGGGAACGTGGGTCATTTGCATCTGTAGGAGCGAGCCTGCTCGCGATGGACGTTAACGAAAACGCGCCCTGTCTGGATGAACGCGTTGCGCTTGAGTTCTTCGCGAGCAGGCTCGCTCCTACAGGTGATCGGCATCAGGGGCCGATTATAGCCATGCACAGCCCTCCCGAGACCGGTCTTTTTCAGCTGCCGTACACTTTGGCCGCCGGAACGGCCTGAACCACCAGCTGCGCGACGGCATCGCCCATTTCGCCGACTGCCCAGCGGCCCTGGCGATCCAGTTGCGGACCACGGCGCCAGCCGTCGGCGATCGACAATTTGCCGCCCTCGACTTCGAACATCTGCCCGGTCACCTCGGCGGAAGCCTCGGAACCGAGCCACACCACCAGCGGCGCGACGTTTTCCGGGGCAAAATAATCGAAGCCTTCTTCAGGCTTTTTCATGGTGTCGGCGAACACTTGCTCGGTCATACCGGTGCGCGCGGCCGGCGCCAGGGCGTTGGCGGTGATCCCGTAGCGGCCCAGTTCCGCCGCCTGCACCAGCGTCAGCGAGGCAATACCGCCCTTGGCCGCCGCGTAGTTGGACTGGCCAATGGAGCCCTGCAAACCGGCGCCGGAACTGGTGTTGATGATCCGCGCATCGACCCTGGCGCCGCCCTTGACCTGCTCACGCCAATACTTCACGGCGTGGCTGGAAATGCAGAAGTGGCCCTTCAGGTGCACGGCTACCACGGCGTCCCAATCGGCTTCGCTGAGGCTGGCGAACATGCGGTCGCGGCAGATGCCGGCGTTGTTGACCACCACGTTCAGGTCGCCGAAGGTTTCGATGGCCTGACGCACGATCAGCCCCGCCGAGTCATAGCGGGTGATGTCGTCGCTATTGGCCACGGCGCTGCCGCCCTGGCCGAGGATTTCGCCGACCACGGCCAGCGCCGCTTCGCGGTTGATGTCGTTGACCAGCACTTTCGCGCCTTCAGCGGCGAAGGCCAGCGCGTAGGCGCGGCCCAGGCCACCGCCGGCACCGGTGATGATCACCACACGGTTTTCACAGATTTTCATGTTCTACATCCTCCAAATTCATCACTGGTCGACACAATCCCTGTAGGAGCGAGCCTGCTCGCGATAGCGGTGGGTCAGCCAACATTGATGTAGCTGACACTACGTCTTCGCGAGCAGGCTCGCTCCTACAGGATCGGTGTGCATCCTGGTTTACAAACGTTCGATGATGGTCACGTTGGCCTGACCACCGCCTTCGCACATCGTCTGCATGCCGAAGCGTCCGCCGCTGCGCTCCAGTTCATGCAGCAAGGTGCACATCAAGCGGGTGCCGGTGGCGCCCAGCGGATGGCCGAGGGCAATCGCGCCGCCGTTGACGTTGGTCTGTTCATGGGGGTAGCCCGTCTCTTTCAACCAGGCCATGGCCACCGACGCGAAGGCTTCGTTGATCTCCACGCGGTCGATGTCTTCGAGCTTCATGCCCGCGCGTTTGAGCGCGTAGGCCGTGGCCGGGATCGGCGCGGTGAGCATCCAGATCGGGTCTTCGGCGCGCACGCTCAGGTGATGGATACGCGCACGGGGTGTCAGGCCGTAACGCTTTAGCGCCGCTTCCGAGACGATCAGCATCGCGCTGGCCGCGTCACAGGTCTGGCTCGACACCGCAGCGGTCACCCGGTCACAGCCGAACAGGAATTCCAGCTCGGCCATTTTTTCCAGGCTGGTCTGGCGCGGCGTTTCGTCATGCATCACGCCGGCCAGTGGCACGATCTCGCGGTTGAAGCGGCCTTGCTCGATGGCCTGCAAGGCACGTCGATGGGACTCAAGCGAATAGGCTTCAAGCTGCGCCCGGGACAGGTCCCATTTTTCCGCGATCATCTGCGCCGAACGGAACTGCGTCGGTGGTTGCGCGCCATAGCGCCGCACCCAGCCTTCGGAACCGCTGAACGGATCGGTGAAGCCCAAGGGTTCGGCGGCGATCATCGCCGAGGAAATCGGGATCTGGGTCATGGTCTGCACGCCACCGGCGACGACCACGTCCTGAGTGCCGCTCATCACCGCCTGGGCGGCGAAGTGCACCGCTTGCTGGGACGAACCGCACTGGCGATCGATGGTGGTGCCCGGCACCGCTTGCGACAGACCGGCCGCCAGCCAACTGGTGCGGGCAATGTCCCCGGCCAGCGGTCCGATGGTGTCGACACAGCCGAAGATCACGTCGTCGTAATCCTCGTCGGGAATGGCATTGCGCTCGACCAGTGCGCGCAATACGTGGGCGCCCAGGTCGGCGGCGTGGATCTGGCTCAGACCACCCTTGCGCCGCCCGGTGGGCGTACGCAGGGCGTCGACAATGTAGGCTTCCGGCATGGTGTACCTCGGTGAAAATATTAAAATCAGGCGCCGATAACCTGTGGGAGCGAGCTTGCTCGCGATGGCGGTGCGTCAGCTGACATCAATGTTGGATGTGCCGGCCTCATCGCGAGCAAGCTCGCTCCCACAGGGATGTAGTCACCCTTACTGATGAGTTAGAACGTACTGCCCGCACCCAGCGCGGGGTTGCCGCCGAACAGCGCAGCGCGAATCCGTCCTTTGTGATGGCCGCGATCGCCCCAGACCTTGTCCAGAGCCCAGGCGCGCTTCATGAACAGATGCAAGTCGACTTCCCAGGTGTAACCCATGGCGCCGTGGGCCTGGATGGTGTTCTTCGCGGCGAGCATGGCCGCTTCCGCCGTTGCCAGTTTGGCGTGGGATACCAGCACGTCTTGCCCCGGTTGCTGCTCGGCCAGCGCGTAAGCGGCGCGGTACAGCGGGCCTTTGGCGAACTCGATCTGTACCGCGACGTTGGCCATCAAATGCTTGACCGCCTGGAACGAACCCACCGGCTTGCCGAACTGCTTGCGCTCGAAGGTGTAGTCCACCGCCAGGTCGACCATGCGTTTGGCCAGCCCAAGCAATTGCGCGGCACTGGCGAGGGCGCCACGATTGAAGGCGGCCGCCCACAGGCGTCGGCCCTGCTCACCGCTGGCGACGCAGGTGGCGGGAGTTGGCGTCCACTCGACCTGGAACAGCTGACGGCTCGGATCGACCGACTCGTTGCGGGTCAGGCGCACGGCATCACGCTCCACTGCATGCACTTCGTCGCCATGGGCCAGCAACAGCAGATCGGCGACATGGGCATCGCTGACCAGCGGATTACCCGGCTCGGAAACCGCGAGACGCGCTCGGCCCTCGGCAACCCGCGACAACCATTTTTGTTTGAGTGGCGCGTGTTGCTCATCCAGGGTGGCGAGCAGCGGCACGCCGACCAGCATGGTGTCCACCAGCGGTTCTGGCAGCCCGGCATAACCGCACTCCTGGGCAATCAGCACGAAATCCAGCTCATTCATGCCCATGCCGTCCTGCGCCTCGGGCACGGTCAAGGCGGTCAGGCCCAGTTCCACCAGCTGCGCCCAGAGTCGCTCACTGCGCCCGCTGTCGCTCTGCCACAGTTCG
The DNA here is from genome assembly GCF_054177685.1 of Pseudomonas sp. P5_A2_2. Lineage (NCBI taxonomy): Bacteria > Pseudomonadati > Pseudomonadota > Gammaproteobacteria > Pseudomonadales > Pseudomonadaceae > Pseudomonas > Pseudomonas sp. P5_A2_2. The sequence continues at coordinate 34 of NZ_JBGCUL010000317.1, read as the reverse complement.
CGAATGCGTTCCGGGGTGACTTCGTTGATCAGGA
>NZ_JBGCUL010000316.1:0-4890 GCF_054177685.1 Pseudomonas sp. P5_A2_2 | reverse complement strand
CCATGATGCTGCGGTTGGCCACTTTCAATTCAACGGGAGCATCAACCACTTTCGGTGCATCCTCGGCCCACAGTTGCACCGACCAAAACATCCCGAAAACAGTAAACATTACAGCGAGCAGCCTGCTCCGCATGTGTCGGATCCTTACGTCACGAAATTCAGATCGAGGGTACGTATCGCAGCGTAGTTCACCGATGAACGGTTGTCAGATTAGAGCTACAGGCAGTTTCCTTACCCGTCTGTTTCCTTGAAACAGCGAGCTCAATCCCCGGAAATTGTGCTCGTGACCGGACCTGTGGGAGCGAGCTTGCTCGCTATGAGGGCGGCACATCAAACATCTATGCCGACTGATCCTGCGCCATCGCGAGCAAGCTCGCTCCCACAGTGTGTTCCGTACCTGGCTCAAGGGTTGACCTGATAACCCTTGCCCTGCAAACAACTGCTGTAGGCCGACGCGGTATTCGCCTGGGTGGTTTTCTCATCCGCCCGGCGTTCCTGACGCTGGCGCGAACCGCCGACCACGACGCCGGCGGCCGCGGTTTCCTTGGCGCGGTTCTGGCGGTATTCCTGTTGCACATCACTATCGACGCGGTCATAAGCCTCGTCGTGCCGATTGCCGCGCACCTGGGCAGCCGTCGCGCCGGCGGCAGCCCCCACAGCGGCACCCTTGACCCTCCCGCCGGAAGGCGTGGAAGTCGTCGAGGCACTCTGGCTGGCGGCGATGCTGTTGCATTCGTTGATGTCGGCCTGGGTTTGTTGCGAACTTTGCCCTTTCATCGGCACCACCGATTGCGCCCAAAGCGGGGCACTCAAAACCGACAAGGCAAGGCACAGGCTAAGCGATGAAAACCTTCTCATGATGACCTCCGACAGGCTTGCCACACGGGCAAGCCTTGGGGCGACTGGCGGATGGCAAGCGACGCCATGCGTCGCCCTGCCGATCGGATGGAGCAACTGAAAAGTGTAGTTCAACGGCCCCGCAGAGAAGGACTTCCGAACAAGCGGTTGGAGTTGTGCAGGAGCGAGCCTGTTCGCGATGGCGGAGGCTCAGTCAACATGGATGTTGAAGCTGATACCTTCATCGCGGGCCCCTCCCACAGGGGGTTGTGGTGTCAGTCAGGCATTGGTGGTCAGTGGATAGAGCTTGTCATCGAACTGCGCCAACTTCGGAAACACCAGCGGCTGGTCATCATTCAGGTGCTGCAGCCGCTGCCCGTAATCAATCAGAAATTGCTGGCGCGCCTCTTCACTGATGTACGGCACATGCCAGGCCACGAAGGGTTCCAGCACATCGAACCCGACGTAAGCCAGGGTGCCACGCAGGATCGGCCGCAGCATGTCCTCCAGCGGGCCATGAATCGCGCCTTCGCCGAACATGTGTTCGCGGCCGCCAAGGGTCACGGTCACCAGTGCCTTCTTCCCGGCCAATCCACCCTGATCGTAGAAACGCTTGCCGCCATAGCAGATGCCCGACACCAGCACCCGATCGATCCAGCCCTTGAGCATGGCCGGGGTGGAGAACCAGAAGATCGGGAAGTTGAGGATCAGCAGGTCGGCCCACAGCAGTTTGTCCAGTTCCGCCTGGATGTCCGGCGCCAGTGACTGGCTCTTCACGCCCAGGCGTTGCTCAAGGGCATAGACCAGGTACTCGGGGTTTTCCCGTGAGGAAAAGTCCGCGTCGCTGGCCACCGGGTTCCAGTTCATTTTGTACAGGTCGCTGACCTGCACTTCGTGGCCTTGGGCTTCGAGGGTGGTGACGGCCTGGTCACGCAGGGCGGCGGTAAAGGATTGCGGCTCCGGGTGGGCGTGGACGATCAGTACTTTCATGGTGATTCCTTAGACTTTTCCCAGCGTATCGATTGAAGGTGTGGAGCAGTGGGTGATGAACAGTTCGAGTCGCCAACCGTCACACCTGGATCGCCTTCACTTCGACGAACTCGTTCAGCCCCTCCTCACCCCATTCGCGACCGTTGCCCGACTGTTTGTAGCCACCGAACGGCGCCTGATAATTGAACGTTGCGCCATTGAGGAAGCACTGGCCTGCACGCAGTTGGCGACCCAAATGCAAGGCGCGCTCGGCACTGCCGGCCCAGACGCCGCTGGACAGGCCGAACGGCGAGTCGTTGGCGATCTGGATCGCTTGCGCCTCATCGTTGTAGGGAATCAGGCACAGCACCGGGCCGAAGATTTCTTCCTGGGCGATGCGCATGCGGTTGTCGACATCGGCGAACAGCGTCGGGCTGACATAGAAGCCGCGCCCCGGCATGTCACCGCCGCACAGCAGCCGTGCGCCTTCCTGTTGGCCGACCTTGATGTAGTCATGCACGGTGCGTTTTTGCCCGGCCGAACACATCGGACCGAGGAAGCTTTGCGGGTCAAGGGGATCGCCCATGCGCAGGTTCAGGGTTTCGGCCAGCGCCAGTTCGACGGCCTCGGCGTAGCGGCTGGCCGGCAGCAGCATGCGGGTCAGCGCGGTGCAGGTCTGGCCGGAGTTGATCATCACGTCCTGCACGCCGTAGCGCACGGCCGCTGCCAGATCCGCATCCTCGGCGATCAGCAGCGGCGACTTGCCGCCCAGCTCCAGGCACACGCGCTTGACTGAAGGTGCCGCCGCTTGCGCGACCCGTACCCCGGCGCCGGTGGAACCGGTGAACGACACCATATCCACGTCCGGGTGCTTGACCAGCGCTTCGCCGACTTTCGAGCCCGGGCCGCTGACCAGGTTGAACACCCCGGCCGGCAGGCCGATGTCCTCGATCATCTGCGCCAGCAGGAAGGCATGCAGCGGGGTTTCCTGGCTCGGTTTGACCACCACGGTGCAACCGGCGGCCAGGGCCGGGGCGAGTTTGCCGATCAACTGGTGCAGCGGGTAGTTCCACGGGTTGATGAACGCGCAGACACCCACCGCCTCGCGGATCACCAGCGAGTTGCCGACTTCGCGCACTTCGTCCATGAGATGAGCCAGTTCGACGTACTGCTCAAGGCCAGTGATCGGCCCATCGACCTGTACCGAGCGGCACCATTGCACCGGCATGCCCAGTTCCGTGGTGATGACCGCGGCCATCTCATCGGCGCGGGCACGCAATTGATCGACCAGTGCTCGGATGTAACCGGCACGTACGCTGGACGGTGTGCGCGACCATGAGTCGAAGGCCCGGCGCGCAGCCGCCACGGCGTTTTCGACATCAAGTTCATCACCGAGCGGAACACTGCCGCACACTTCTTCGGTGGCCGGGTTGATCACCTCGGCGATGCCCTGCCCAGAAGGTTTCTGCCAGCGACCATCAATAAACAACGCTTTGTGGTTAAGCATGTAGCTGAGCCTCCATCAGTTCTTGAGCACAACGGGCAATGCGTTGGCAGGCATCGCGCAGCGGTTCGGCACCGACCACCAGACCGAGGCGAATATGCCCCGCCGCGCTCGGACCAAAGGCCTCGCCAGCCAATACCGACACACCGTGACGATCCAGCAGACGGTCGGCAAACGCCTGGGCGCTGAGCCCGGTCTGGCGGATATCGAGCATCACGAACATCCCGCCATCGGGTTTCAATGCCTGCACGCCGGGGCAATCGACCAGGCTGTCGCACACCAGGTCGCGACGCTGGCGATAGGCTTCGCGCATGGCGTCCAGTTCCGGCAGGTTGCTTTCCAGGGCCACCACGGCAGCGTCCTGAATGAAATCCGGCGAGCCATAGAGCATGCACAACGCAAGGTTTTCCAGGTGTGCGGCCAGGGATGGCGGCGCCACCACCCAGCCGACGCGCCACCCGGTCATGGCGTGGGATTTCGACAGGCTGTTGAGGGTCGCGGTGCGCTCGGCCATGCCGGGCAGGCTCGCCGGGCTGATGTGCTCGCCTTCGAACAGCAGTTCGCTGTAGACCTCGTCGGAAATCAGCCACAGGTCGTGGGCGATGCACAGTTCAGCCAACGCGGCCCACGTGCTGCGCGGCAGACTCGCGCCGGACGGATTGTGCGGGCTGTTCAGTGCCAGCGCCCGGGTGCGCGCAGTGATGCGCGCGGCGACGTCTTCGGGCAGCACGCGAAAACCGTTTTCCGAGCGCACGGGCACCGGCACCACCACGGCGCCGCAAGCCCCGAACACCGCTTCGTAGGTGACGTACATCGGTTCGGCGACGATCACCTCGTCACCTGGATTGAGCACACATTGCGCCACGCTGAACAGCGCGCATTGCGCCCCGGCCAGCACGGTGACCTGATCCGCCGAAACGGACTGGCCGCTGCGCTGCTGATGACGCCTGGCAATGGCTTCACGCAGGGCACGCTTGCCACGCACCTCGGCGTAGTGAGTGTTGCCGCTCAGCAGGCTGTCGATGGCGCCCTGCACGATAGGCTGTGGCGTGTCGAAATCCGGATCGCCCACGGACAACAGCAGAATGTCTTCACCCTGTTCGCGCAGTGCCAGGGCGCGGTAGTGGATATCCCACGCGGCGGCACCGTCACCGGCGATACGTTGAGTCAGATCGGAAAAGCGCATGGCTTCATCCCCTTGAAATACAGATCAATGCGCACAGGCATGCTTGAGTTCGATCAAAGTCACGCCGTTACGCTTGAAGCCTTGGCGCAAGTCGGTCTGCAACTCGGCCAGGCTTTGCGGCTGAGTCACGGTGCAGCCGAAGGCACGAGCGAGGGCGGCGAAATCCGGGTTGCGTGGCAACACGCCGATGGGTTCGATATCCAGGCCGAGCATGTCGTCGCGGATTTGCCCCAGGGCGTCGTTGTTCCACAGCAGCACCACCAGCGGGCTGTCCAGTTCTTCAACAGCCGTGGCCAGCTCCTGGGCGGTGTAGAGGAAACCACCGTCGCCCACCAGCACCAGGCCCGGCCGTTGCGGTGCACCGAACTTGGCGCCGATGCCTGCCGGCAGGCCA
>NZ_JBGCUL010000005.1:0-60720 GCF_054177685.1 Pseudomonas sp. P5_A2_2 | reverse complement strand
CGAGCTTGCTCGCGATGGCAATATCACAGACACCGAAAGCAGTCCGGCAGTGTCACCTCATCAATTGCGCACCACTCAAACCTCGCGCAAACAACAAAACAAACACTGCCATTCACAGCAATAAAATCTCGATAAATACCCGCTCACGAGTATTCCTCTCAATTTTTTTCGACTGCTTGCCAACCTTCACCCCCGCGGTTAGGGTTGAAGGCATGAAAACCTCTCACACCCTCATTCAGCTCCGCCAGCACCGCAGCCTGTGCCTTGTCAGCGCACGACTGCCGGGCTGAATCGTGGTGCCTCGTCCCAAGCGTAACTCCAAGAACTTTTGATCCACCGGCAGGCCGCCTTTTTTCGGCCCAGACAATAAGGATTTCCCGATGAGCATGCTCAAAGACCCGTCTTCGAAATACCGCGCGTTCCCGACCATCGACATCCCGGACCGCACCTGGCCATCGAAGACCATCACCGCCGCGCCGATCTGGTGCAGCTCGGACCTTCGTGACGGCAACCAGTCGCTGATCGAGCCGATGGACGCGGTCAAGAAGCTGCGCTTCTGGAAAACCCTGGTGCAGGTCGGCGTGAAGGAAATCGAAGCGTCGTTCCCGGCTGCCTCGCAAACCGACTTCGACTTCGTCCGCACCCTGATCGAAGGCAACCACATCCCTGACGACACCACCATCCAGGTGCTGACCCAGGGCCGTGAAGACCTGATCGAACGCACCTTCGAATCCCTGCGCGGCGCGAAGAAAGCCATCGTTCACCTGTACAACGCGACCTCCCCTTCCTTCCGCCGCATTGTCTTCAACCAGGACAAGGACGGGGTCAAGGCCATCGCCGTGAACGCCGCCAAGCTGTTCGTCAAATACGCCGCCCAGCAGCCGGACACCGAGTGGACCTTCGAATACTCGCCAGAAACCTTCAGCGCCACTGAGTTGGAGTTCGCCAAGGAAGTCTGCGATGCGGTGATCGAAGTCTGGAACCCGACGCCCGAGCACAAGATGATCCTCAACCTGCCGGCCACGGTGGAATGCGCGACCCCGAACATCTATGCCGACCAGATCGAATGGTTCGGCCGTCACATCAACCGTCGTGACAGTGTGATCATCAGCCTGCACACCCACAACGACCGTGGCACTGGCGTTGCTGCCACCGAACTGGGCCTGATGGCTGGCGCCGACCGTGTCGAAGGCTGCCTGTTCGGCAACGGCGAGCGTACCGGTAACGTCGACCTCGTGACCGTGGCCCTGAACCTCTACACCCAGGGCGTGAACCCTGAGCTGGACTTCTCCGACATCGACGGCGTGCGCAAAGTCGTCGAAGAGTGCAACCAGATCCAGGTGCACCCGCGCCACCCGTACGTCGGCGACCTGGTGCATACCGCGTTCTCCGGCTCGCACCAGGATGCGATCCGCAAGGGCTTCGCCCAGCAGAAACCGGACGAGTTGTGGGAAGTACCGTACCTGCCGATCGACCCGGCCGACATCGGCCGCAGCTACGAGGCGGTCATCCGCGTCAACAGCCAGTCGGGCAAGGGTGGCATCGCCTACCTCCTGGAACAGGAATACGGCATCAGCCTGCCGCGTCGCATGCAGATCGAGTTCAGCCAAGTTGTGCAGCGTGAAACCGACCGCCTCGGCCTGGAAATGACCGCCCAGCAAATCCACGCGCTGCTGCACAGCGAGTACCTGCAGGCCAACACCCCGTACGCGCTGGTCAGCCATCGCCTGCAGGAGGAAAACGGTCATAGCGCCGTTGAAGTGGAAGTGGCCAGCCAGGGCCAGGGCGAGACTAACCTGCACTGGCGCGGCAAGGGCAACGGCGCCCTGGAAGCGCTGGTGGCCGGCCTGCCGGTACCGGTGGAAATCATGGACTACAACGAGCACGCCATCGGCGCGGGCACCAATGCCAAGGCCGCGGCCTACATTGAACTGCGTGTGAACGGCGAGCGCGCGGTGCATGGCGTCGGCATCGACGAAAACATCACCACCGCGAGCTTCAAGGCCCTGTTCAGTGCGCTGAACCGTTCGCTGAGCCAGCCGGAAGCGAAAGCGGCGTAAGCCATCAGCCGAAAAGCAAAAGGCCCTGGGGTGTGAACCTCGGGGCCTTTTTGTTTGCCTGTCCGTTTTGTGTTGCCTGTCCCAGCCCCATCGCGAGCAAGCTCGCTCCCACAGTGTCCGCGTTCACACCGATCCACTGTGGGAGCGAGCTTGCTCGCGATGGCGGTCTATCAGGCAACAAAAATCTCAGGTGAACTGAAAGGTATCGGCATCCAGATTCGCCGGAAACCGCTGCCGATACGCCGCCAGTTCCACCGCATCCAAAGTCACCTTGAACACCCCGTCCGCCTCTCCGGCACTGAGCAGCGTCTCACCCTGGAAATCCAGCACCTGACTGTCACCCGTGTACGCAAAGCCTTTGCCATCCGTGCCAATGCGGTTCACCGCTGCTACATAGCACAGGTTCTCGATCGCCCGCGCCGGCAACAAGCGGTTCCAGTGCTGGCGCCGTGCACCTGGCCAGTTGGCGGTGTACAGCAGCAGGTCGGTGTCCTGGGCGTCGCGGCTCCACACCGGGAAGCGCAGGTCGTAGCAAATCAGCGGTCGCACGCGCCAGCCCTTGAGCTCGAACTGCACCTGGCGTTCGCCGGGGGTGTAGTGGTTGTGCTCACCGGCCATGCGGAACAGGTGACGCTTGTCGTAATGCAGCACCTCACCGTCCGGTCGCGCCCACAGCAGGCGATTGCGATGGCTGCCATCGGCCGCCTGAACGATCACGCTACCGGTAATCACTGCATCAAGTTGCGCCGCCTGAGCACGCAGCCATTTGCTGGTCGGACCATTTTCCGCTTCAGCGAGGGTCTCGGACTCCATGGAAAAACCGGTAGTGAACATTTCCGGCAGGATGATCAGGTCAGCGCCACGAGCCTGCTCCAGCAGTGGCTCGAAATGCTCCAGATTGGCCTGACGGTCGTGCCAGGCCAGGGACGTCTGGATCAGCGCCACGTTCAGATTGGACAATGCACTCAGATCACGCATAGTTTTTCCGCTGCTTCCCGCAGGGTCTCCTCACGCTTGGCAAAACACAGCCGCACCAGGCGCTGGCCTTCTGGCGGCGTCTGGTAGAACACGGAAATCGGGATACTCGCCACGCCATGCTCGCGCGTCATCCACAGGGCCATCTCGACGTCATTGAGGTCCGGGCGGATCTGCGAGTAATCGACCAGCTGGAAGTAAGTACCGGCCACGCGAGTAAAACTGAAGCGTGACGGCGTCAGCAGATCGCAGAACAGATCGCGCTTGGCCTGATAGAAGTCCGGCAGCTCTTCGACGTGTTCAGGATGCTCGGCCATGAAATCGGCCAAGGCATACTGCAGCGGTGTCACGCCGCAGAAACTGACGTACTGGTGCACCTTGCGCAATTCCGCCGTCAGGGCCGGGGGCGCGATCACGTAGCCGGTTTTCCAGCCGGTGACGTGGTAGGTCTTGCCGAACGAACTGACCACGAATGCACGCTGATACAGCTCTTCATGGGCCAGCACGCTGACGTGGGGTACGCCGTCATACACCAGGTGCTCGTAGACTTCGTCGCTGATCACATAGATATCGCGATCACGGATCAACGCTGCCAACTGGTCGAGTTCGGCACGGCTGATCAACGCACCACTAGGGTTGTGCGGAGTGTTGAGAATGATCATCCGCGTGCGCGGACTCATTGCCTCGGCGAGCTTCTGGAAGTCGATGCTGAAATCGTTCAGGCCCAGCTGCACATGTACACAACGACCGCCGGCCAGTTCTACCGAGGGCTCGTAGCTGTCGTAGGCCGGGTCAAACACAATGACTTCGTCACCGCTGTGGATAACTGCCTGGATGGCGCAAAAGATCGCCTGGGTCGCACCGGGGGTGACCGTCACTTCGTTATCGGCATCGACCTTGACACCATAGCTGCGGGCGATCTTCGCCGCGATCTGCTGACGCAACACCGGCAGCCCGGTCATTGGCGAATATTGGTTATGGCCGCTGGCGATATGCCGGCCGACCGCATCGCACAGGGCCTGCGGGGCAGCGAAATCGGGGAAGCCCTGGGACAGATTGAGCGCGCCGGTCTGTGCCGCGAGCTGAGACATCTGAGTGAAGATAGTGATGCCGACATTCGGCAGCTTGCTGGTGATCATCGGTGGTTCCCTGCTCTACACCCGGCTCTACGGCGGCGCGGGGGAGTCCGAGGATAGCCCAAACGGCGCCCATAAAAAAAGGGCGCTCTGGTGAGCACCCTTCTTATCGCCGAGCTCCTACATGAAGTGATGAATCACTTCTTGTCGCGGCGCTTCTTGTCGGCTTTCTTGTGGTGCGACATCAAGCGACGCTTCTTGTTGACCTGACGGTCGGTGAGCGTGTTCTTGTTGCCTTCGTACGGGTTCTCGCCACCCTTGAACTCGATGCGGATCGGCGTACCGACCAGCTTCAGGACACGACGGTAAGTGTTTTCCAGGTAACGAACGTAAGACTTCGGCACCTTCTCGATCTGGTTACCGTGAATCACGATGATCGGCGGGTTCGCACCACCCAAGTGGGCGTAACGCAGCTTGATCCGGCGGTTGTTGACCATCGGAGGGGCGTGCTCACCGACTGCATCTTCCAGGATCTGGGTCAGGCGGTTGGTCGGCCAGCGGGTTACTGCGGATTTGAACGAGTTCTGTACCGAGGCGTAGAGGTTGCCCACGCCGGTGCCGTGCAGTGCCGAGATAAAGTGAATATCGGCAAACTCGACGAAGAACAGGCGACGCTGCAACTCGATCTTGACGAAGTCGCGCTCGCTTGGCGTCATGCCGTCCCACTTGTTGATCGCGATGACCAATGCACGACCGGCCTCGAGGGCAAAGCCCAGCAGGTTGAGGTCGTGGTCCACCACGCCTTCGCGGGCGTCCATCACGAAGATCACCACGTTGGCGTCTTTGATCGCTTGCAGGGTTTTGACCACGGAGAACTTTTCGACTTCTTCGTGGATCTTGCCGCGCTTGCGCACACCGGCKGTGTCGATCAGCGTGTACTTCTCGTCATTACGCTCGAACGGGATGTAGATACTGTCGCGGGTGGTACCGGGTTGGTCATAGACGATGACCCGGTCTTCGCCGAGCATGCGGTTGACCAGGGTCGACTTGCCGACGTTCGGACGGCCGATGATCGCGATCTTGATCCCGTCTTTTTCGCTTGGGCCAGGAATGCGCTTGGCTTCCTCGCCTTCGGCGACGTCTTCTTCCTCGCCTTCTTCCGGCTCTTCTTCGTCTTTCGGGAATTCGCTCAGGGCGATTTCCAGCATCTGAGTAATGCCACGACCATGAGCGCCAGCGATCGGGATCGCGTGTCCCATGCCCAACGGAGCGAATTCGGCGCGGGCCATTTCAGGGTCGATGTTGTCGACCTTGTTGGCAACCACATAGGAACGCTTGTTACGTTTGCGCAAATGCTCGGCGATCATCTGGTCGGCGGCGGTAAAACCGGCCTTGGCATCTACCAGGAACAGCACGACATCCGCTTCTTCAATGGCCAGCAGCGATTGCTCGGCCATTTTTTCGTCCATACCGTGCTCGTCACCGGAGATACCACCGGTGTCGACCAGAATGTAGGAACGCCCTTGCCACTTGGCCTCACCGTACTGGCGATCACGGGTCAGACCGGACAAGTCGCCGACGATGGCATCACGAGTCCTGGTCAGGCGGTTGAACAAGGTGGACTTGCCGACGTTTGGTCGGCCCACCAGGGCGATTACGGGAACCATGCGGCTCTCCACTTCGTTATTTCAGAAAATACAAAAGCCGCTGCGTGGCAGCGGCTGGTGCTCGGGGCAGCGCCTGAAAGCGCTGCAAACCCCGGTAAACCGGAGCCGCCTGGGGGGTTAACCCCAAGCATAGTCGTTACTTGATGGTCAGGGCTTCCAGTTTGCCGCTGTTGCCATATACATAAATCGTGTCACCCATCACCAGCGGACGGGCACGCAGGCCGTCGCTGTCGATGCGCTCGCGGCCGACGAAACGACCGTCCACCTGACTCAGCAGGTGCAGGTAACCTTCCAGGTCACCGACTGCAACGTAGCTGGAGAACACTTCCGGGGCCGACAGTTGACGACGGGCCAGCGAATCGTTGCTCCACAAGGCTGTGGTGGAACGCTCGTCGACGCCTTCAACGGTGCCCGAAGACAGGCTCACATAAACGGTGCCCAGACCCTGGGCGACACCGGAGTAGCTGGAAGCATCACGCTGCCAGAGCTGACGGCCGCTTTGCAGGTCCAGAGCGGCAACGCGCCCCTGATAGCTGGCGACATACAGCGTCTCGCCCGACAGCAGCAAGCCACCGTCGATATCGACCACACGCTCCAGCTCCGAACGACCTTGCGGGATCGCTACGCGCTGCTCCCACACCGGTACGCCGTTGGAGATATCCACGGCAACCACTTTACCGGTCGACAGGCCAGCCACCGCGAGGCGGTTGGTCACGATCGGCGCACTGGTACCACGCAGGGTCAGTACCGCAGGCGTGCTGTCATAGATCCAGCGACGGTTACCGGTGGAGGCATCCAGGCCGATCAGGCGATCATCCTGAGTCTGAACCACCACAACGTCACCGTTGTTGGCTGGCGGAGCCAGCACTTCGCTGGACACGCGAGCGCGCCACTTCTCTTCACCGTTGATAGCGTCCAGGGCAACGATTTCACCCTTGAGCGTACCGATGGTGACCAGACCGTAACCTACGCCAACGGCGCCGGAGACAGGCAGCTCGAGATCTTTCTTCCACTTGACGTCGCCCGTGTTGCGGTCCATCGCCATCAACACGCCAGTGACGTCGGCAGCATAGATGGTATCGCCATCGATGGCCGGAACCAGCATGTTGTAGGTTTCGCCCTGACCGTCACCGATCGAACGGCTCCACTGCTTGTGCAGAACCACTTCTTCCTTGAAGTCGACCAGTTCGGCCGGAGGCAATTCTTTTTTGCTGTTGCTGCTGCAACCCGCGGCCAACAAGGCCAGGGCCAGCAATGCTGCATGTTTCCAACGAATCACGTCACGCATCCCCTTTGGCCAGGTCGTCCAGCTTGATTTGCAGGCCACCGACCGCCGCTTCATCCGACAGTGCCGCCTTGGCTTTTTGATACGCCGCGCTCGCCTCATCGGTACGACCCAACTGCACCAGCAGGTCGCCCTTGAGCTCTTCGCGAGTGGCCAGGAATGCCTTGTCGGCATCGCCTTCGAGCAGCTTCAGTGCTTCGTCGGCCTTGTTCTGCGCGCCGAGTACCTGGGCCAGACGCTGACGGGCGATTTCGCCCAGCGCCGGGTTGGCCGGTTTGTCGACAATGGCTTTGAGCTCGCTGGCAGCGTCGTCCAGCTTGCCGCTGTCGACCGCAACCTTGGCCACGAACAGGCTGCCGTACTGCGCGTAGGCGCTGCCGCCGAACTCGCTGTTGAGCTTGCGGGCCAGGTCCGAAACACGGGCCGCATCAGGCTTGCCGTCAGGCGTCAGCGTGGTTTCGAGCAATTGCTGATAGAGCATCGAGGCGCCTTGCGACTGATTGCTCTGATACTTGTGGAACGCCTGCCAGCCGAACACGATGACCAGCGCCAACAGGCCGCCAGTGACCAGGGGCTTACCGTTGCGTGACCACCATTCCTTCAATTCCGCCACATGTTCGTCTTCGGTACTCGACACCCCAATACTCCTTAATCGCTAATTCGGCTGTTTAGACAGCTTCAACCCTGCACGACGCAGGTGGCCAGGTGAGCGGCAAGCGCATCCCAGGCAATGCTTTGTTGTTCGCCCTGGCCACGCAGGGGTTTGAAACCTACCACTTGCCGGGCCATTTCGTCGTCACCGAGGATCAGCGCATACAGCGCGCCGCTCTTGTCGGCTTTCTTGAACTGGCTTTTGAAACTGCCGGCGCCGGCATTCACTTGCAGGCGCAGGTTGGGCAACTGATCACGAACGCGCTCTGCCAGGGTCAGGCCGGCGAGCTCGGCGGCTTCACCGAAGGCGCAGAGGTAGACGTCGACCTGACGGGAGATCTCTTGCGGGATCTGCTCCAGGGTTTCCAGCAACAGCACCAGGCGTTCGATGCCCATGGCAAAACCAACGCCGGCGGTCGGCTTGCCGCCCATCTGCTCCACCAGACCGTCGTAACGGCCACCGGCACATACGGTGCCCTGGGCGCCGAGCTTGTCGGTGACCCACTCGAAAACGGTCTTGCTGTAGTAATCCAGCCCGCGAACCAGCTTCGGGTTGATCACGTAAGGAATGCCGGCAGCGTCCAGGCGAGCCTTGAGGCCCTCGAAATGCACGCGGGATTCTTCGTCGAGGTAGTCGGCCATTTTCGGCGCATCGACCAATACCGCCTGGGTATCGGCGTTCTTGGTATCAAGAACCCGCAGCGGGTTGGTTTTCAGGCGACGCTGGCTGTCTTCGTCGAGCTTGTCCATGTGCGCCGAGAGGAACTCGACCAGTGCTTCGCGATAACGACCACGGGATTCGCTGGTACCCAGGCTGTTGAGCTCGAGTTTTACCGCATCGCGGATGCCCAGTTCGCCCCACAGGCGCCAGGTCAGCACGATCAGCTCGGCGTCGATGTCCGGACCGTCGAGGTTGAACACCTCCACGCCGATCTGGTGGAACTGGCGATAACGGCCTTTCTGCGGACGCTCGTGGCGGAACATCGGGCCGATGTACCAGAGCTTCTGAACCTGGCCACCGCCGGTGATGCCGTGTTCCAGCACTGCGCGCACACAGGCCGCCGTGCCTTCAGGGCGCAGGGTCAGGGAGTCGCCGTTGCGGTCGTCGAAGGTGTACATCTCTTTTTCGACGATGTCGGTCACTTCACCGATGGAACGCTTGAACAGTTCGGTGAACTCGACGATCGGCATGCGGATCTGCTTGTAACCGTAGTTATCCAGCAGCCGCGAAACGGTGCCTTCGAAATGACGCCACAGGGGGGTCTGTTCGGGCAGGATGTCGTTCATGCCACGAATGGCTTGCAGAGACTTGCTCACAAAAATTCCTTAATTCGTTCGGCTCTTTTTAGCCAGGCTTAGCCGCGCGCAATAACGGCAGCGTCAGCTTCGACCTTTTCGGCCGCTTTCTGGCGGATCAAGCGTTCAAGCTCATCCACCAGATTGTCATTCGTCAGTTTCTGCGACGGCTTGCCGTCGATGTAAATCAGGTTCGGCGTGCCACCGGTCAAGCCAATATGGGCTTCCTTGGCTTCGCCCGGACCGTTGACCACGCAACCGATGACCGCGACATCCAGCGGTACCAGCAAGTCTTCGAGGCGCCCTTCCAGCTCGTTCATGGTCTTGACCACATCGAAATTCTGCCGCGAGCAGCTCGGGCAGGCGATGAAGTTGATGCCACGGGAACGCAGGTGCAGGGATTTGAGAATGTCGTAGCCGACTTTCACTTCCTCGACCGGGTCGGCCGCCAGCGAGATGCGGATAGTATCGCCAATCCCTTCGGCGAGCAGCATACCGAGGCCCACGGCAGATTTCACCGTGCCGGAACGCAAACCACCGGCTTCAGTGATGCCCAGGTGCAGCGGCTGGACGATTTCCTTGGCCAGCAGGCGGTACGCTTCGACGGCCATGAACACGTCGGAGGCTTTCACACTGACCTTGAAATCCTGGAAGTTCAGGCGCTCAAGGTGCTCGACGTGACGCAAGGCAGACTCGACCAGTGCAGCCGGGGTCGGCTCGCCGTATTTCTTTTGCAGGTCCTTTTCCAGGGAACCGGCGTTCACGCCGATACGGATCGGGATCCCGCGGTCACGGGCGGCATCCACCACCGCACGCACGCGGTCTTCGCGGCCGATGTTGCCCGGGTTGATCCGCAGGCAATCGACACCCAGTTCAGCTACGCGTAGAGCGATCCGGTAGTCGAAGTGAATGTCGGCAACCAAGGGTACTTTGACAAGCTGCTTGATCTTGCCGAAGGCTTCGGCGGCGTCCATGTCCGGTACGGAGACCCGCACGATATCGACGCCGGCCGCTTCCAGACGATTGATTTGCGCGACAGTGGCCGCGACATCGTTGGTGTCGCTGTTGGTCATGCTCTGCACAGCGATAGGTGCATCGCCGCCAACAGGCACGTTACCGACCCAGATCTTGCGGGATTCGCGACGTTTGATTGGAGATTCGCCGTGCATGACTTATTGACCCAACTTCAGGCGAGCAGTCTCGCCACTGGTGAACGGAGCGACATCAACCGGCTGGCCGTTGTAGCTGACCTGAGCGCCGCGGGCAAAGCCCAGACGCACGGTAAACGGTGGTTTACCATTGACTGCCAGGCTGTCGCCTTTGCGTTTGAGACCGCTGAACAGCACCTTGCCGCTACCGTCGGTCACTTGTGTCCAGCAATCGGCGGTGAACTGCACCTTGACCTGGCCTTGACCGGCCACTGGCGCGGTTACCGCTGGAGCAGGAGCGCTCGGGGCTGCCGGAGCAGTCACGACCGGGGCCGGGACGGCAGGCACCGCCGGCGTCACTGGCGCCGCGACAACTGGCGCCGGATTGTGAGCGGGTGCGGCTGGTGTTGCCGGCGCAGCAGGGACGGCCGGCGCAGTCGCCTGAGCATCCGCCGGCACTTCAGCCGGAGTGTCGGCCTGTGGCAGCACGAGGACGGTTCCGCCTTCGGTCTGACCTTCCACGACGGCCTGGTCTTCCGGCTCGTCCAGCGGATGAATCTGCGTAGTACCGTCGGCGCCTTCGACTTCAACGTGTTCCGGAACCAGCCCGATCAGGTCCTTGGTACGCATCGAGGTCTGATCCTGCCACCAGACGAAACCGCCACCGATCACCGCGATCAGCAACAGCAGGCTGACGATTCGCAGGATGGTGTGGGAAACCCGGACCGGCTCTTCGATACGACCCAGACTGTGAACACTGCTGCCCTGGGAGTCGGTACCGGTGGATTGATCGAATTGCTTGACCAGTACGGCCTGGTCCATGCCGAGCAATTTGGCATAGGTACGGATATAACCACGGGCAAAAGTATGCCCGGGCAACTTGTCGAAAGCGCCGGCTTCCAGATTGCTCAGGGAAGTGGTGGTGAGGTTGAGCTTGAGGGCCACTTCGGCCAGCGACCAGCCATTGCTTTCGCGGGCCTGGCGCAAAATCTCACCGGGGTTAACGCGATTCGCTGCTACAACTTCAGGATGCGCCGCTTTCATCATTGCTCCGACAGGTATTGCTGATATTCCGGCGTACCGGGATAGAGTCTTTTTAGTTGCAGGCCTTTGCTTGCGGCCTTGTCGCGGTCTTCGAACACTTTTGCCAGCCGAACGCCGAGCAACAGACTACGTGCATTTTGTTCGGAGAGCTGGCTAAAACGGTCGTAATAATCACGCGCGGGCACATAATGCCTGTCTTCGTAAGACAACTCAGCCATTTCCAGCAATGCACGAGGTTGTTGGCGGTTCAGGCGCAGGGCTTTTTCCAGTTGCTGCAGGGCCAGATCACGCTGACCGAGCATTGCAGCGGTCATGCCCAGGTTCTCGAACACCCGCGAACGCTCAGGATACAGTGTATCGGCGGCGGCTTGTTCAAAGCGCTCGTAGGCTTCCTTGTAACGTTTCTGCTCGAACAGAAAACTGCCGTAGTTATTGAGGATTCGTGCATCGGCGGGACGGGAAGACAGTGCCTTGCGAAAATGCTCGTCGGCAAGTGCAGGTTCCATCTCGGCCTGGAACACCAGCCCCAGTGCCGCATTGGCATCCGGGTCGGAGCCATCCAGCTCCAACGCTTTCTTCAGCGGAACCTTGGCGCGCTCGGTCATGCCTTGTTGCAAATACCCGATACCCAACTGAACGTACGCCTCACGCGCTTCATCGCGGCCCTTGCTGGTCTTCATCGGGTTGTAGTCACCCGAAAGCACGCAGCCAGCACACAGGCTGGCCAACAACAAAAGCAGCGCAAAGCGCAGGGACATAGAGATCCTCTCTTAGTTATTGTTCGCAGCGTTCGTCGCCAGATCGCTGTCGGCGTTCAACTCACGCACGGCGATGTAACGTTCGCTGCGACGGGTGCGATCCAGCACCTGCCCTACCAATTGACCACATGCGGCGTCGATGTCTTCACCACGGGTGGTGCGGACGGTGACATTGAAACCTGCATGGTGAAGCTGATCCTGAAAACGACGAATGGCGTTGTTGCTCGGACGCTCGTACCCGGAGTGCGGGAACGGGTTGAACGGGATCAGGTTGATCTTGCACGGGATGTTCTTGAGCAGCTCGATCATTTCCACCGCGTGCTCGACCTTGTCATTGATGTCTTTGAGCAAGGTGTATTCGATGGTCAGCACGCGCTTTTCGCCGAGATTCGACATATAGCGCTGGCACGACTCGAGCAGCATCTTAAGCGGATACTTCTTGTTGATCGGCACCAATTGGTTACGCAATGCGTCATTGGGTGCGTGCAGGGACAACGCCAGGGAGACGTCGATGTGCTTGGAGAGCTCATCGATCATCGGCACCACGCCAGAGGTCGACAGGGTCACACGGCGCTTGGAAATGCCGTAGCCCAGGTCGTCCATCATCAAATGCATGGCCGCGACGACGTTGTCGAAGTTCAGCAGCGGCTCACCCATGCCCATCATCACCACGTTGGTGATGGCACGGTCGACGGTTGCCGGGACGCTGCCAAAGGATTTGTTGGCAATCCACACCTGGCCGATGACTTCGGCGGCGGTGAGGTTGCTATTGAAACCTTGCTTGCCGGTGGAGCAGAAACTGCAATCCAGGGCACAGCCTGCCTGGGACGAAACGCACAAGGTGCCGCGTTTGCCCTGGGGAATGTATACGGTCTCGACGCAGCTGCCGGACGCCACGCGCACCACCCACTTGCGGGTGCCGTCGCTGGAGATGTCCTCGCTGACCACTTCCGGACCACGGACCTCGGCAACAGTCTTGAGCTTTTCGCGCAAGGCCTTGCTGACGTTCGTCATGGCATCGAAATCATCGACACCAAAGTGGTGAATCCATTTCATTACCTGACCGGCACGGAAACGCTTCTCCCCGATTGAGTCGAAGAATTTTTCCATTTCCAGCTGAGTCAGACCCAGCAGGTTAGTTTTTACAGTCGATGTAGTCATGGATTCACCTTCACTCTTAAGCCAATGCTTAGCGAGTGGTTACTTCAGTAGCTGCGAAGAAGTATGCGATTTCGCGAGCGGCAGCGGCTTCGGAGTCCGAACCGTGAACAGCGTTGGCGTCGATGGAGTCAGCGAAGTCAGCACGGATGGTGCCGGCAGCAGCTTCTTTAGGGTTGGTAGCACCCATCAGCTCACGGTTCAGAGCGATAGCGTTTTCGCCTTCCAGAACCTGAACGACAACCGGACCGGAGATCATGAAAGCAACCAGGTCGTTGAAGAAACCACGAGCGCTGTGCTCAGCGTAGAAGCCTTCAGCTTCGGCTTTGGACAGTTGCTTCAGTTTCGAAGCTACAACGCGCAGGCCAGCTTTTTCGAAACGAGTGGTGATCTCGCCGATAACGTTTTTTGCAACTGCGTCAGGCTTGATGATGGAGAAAGTACGTTGAACAGCCATGGTGTAACTCCAGAAACGGTAATTTACGAAAAATTAAACCCGCGAATTATACGCGGGTTCTCGGGTATTGCCTAACCTGCAGCGTGGCTCAGTCGCGTTCTTCGATCCAGTGGGCCTGAATGGCCTCCAGGATCTTCTCGCCACAATGCTCAGGCATATCGTCGAAATCGGGCAATTCCATCACCCATTTACGCAGATCGACGAAGTTGACCGACATAGGGTCCACGTCGGGCTTGCTTTCAGCCAGCTGGATCGCGATCTCCAGCACATCAGTCCACTTGAGTTTCATGACAATTCCTTGAATCAGTGCGCTGCTTCGGCTGCGTGATTGAGCGAGTACTTCGGAATCTCGACGGTCAGGTCTTCGGTGCCGACCTTGGCCTGGCAACCCAGGCGCGATTGAGCTTCGAGCCCCCATGCCTTGTCAAGATAGTCCTCTTCCAGCTCGTCAGCCTCTTCCAGCGAGTCGAAACCCTCGCGGATGATGCAGTGACAGGTGGTGCAGGCGCAGACGCCGCCACAGGCACTTTCCATCTCGATATGGTGCTCATGGGCCAGCTCGAGGATGGAAATACCCGTCTCAGCCTCCACGACCATGCCTTCCGGGCAAAACTTTTCGTGTGGCAGAAAAATGACCTGCGGCATCGTTATTCCTCAATCTCATTCAGGTTGCGCCCCGCCAGCGCGGCTTTCACCGTCGAATCCAGGCGGCGGGCGGCAAAGGCGTCGGTCACTTGCGACAGACGCTTGGTCTGCTGCTCGATGGCGTAACCATCGGTACCTTTCATCAGCTCGCTCAGTTCCTGCACCTGCAGGTCGATGAC
This sequence comes from Pseudomonas sp. P5_A2_2, assembly GCF_054177685.1. Lineage (NCBI taxonomy): Bacteria > Pseudomonadati > Pseudomonadota > Gammaproteobacteria > Pseudomonadales > Pseudomonadaceae > Pseudomonas > Pseudomonas sp. P5_A2_2. The sequence goes on along the minus strand of NZ_JBGCUL010000005.1, from coordinate 46,321 downwards.
CATGCGCTCGTCGGCGTCGAGCAAGCGCTCGCCATCAGCCTCCAGAGCAGCCTGTACCGCTTCGATCAGGCGCTGGGCGTCGACCTGTTGCTCGCGCAATACGCGGGCAACCTTGTCGTCATTGGCGTGCTGGAACGAATCCTTGAGCATCTTGGCGATTTCGCCGTCGGTCAGGCCGTAGGACGGCTTGACCTGGATGCTGGCCTCGACGCCCGAACCCAGTTCGCGGGCGGAAACGCTGAGCAGACCGTCGGCATCGACCTGGAAGGTCACGCGAATCTTCGCTGCGCCAGCCACCATCGCCGGAATCCCGCGCAGCTCGAAGCGAGCCAGGGAGCGACAGTCGCTGATCAGCTCGCGCTCACCCTGCAACACGTGAATCGCCATGGCCGACTGGCCGTCTTTATAAGTGGTGAAGTCCTGGGCGCGGGCAACGGGGATGGTGGTGTTGCGCGGAATCACCTTCTCCATCAGGCCGCCCATGGTTTCCAGCCCCAGGGACAACGGAATCACATCCAGTAGCAGCAATTCGCTGCCATCGCGCTTGTTACCGGCCAGGGTATCGGCCTGGATCGCAGCGCCAATCGCTACCACTTGATCCGGGTCGATTTCAGTCAACGGCTCACGGCCGAAGGCTTCGGCGACGGCTTCGCGAACGCGAGGTACGCGCGTCGAACCACCGACCATGACCACGGCAAGCACGTCTTCCAGTTCGATCCCGGAATCACGCACCGCACGGCGGCAGGCTTTCAGGCTGCGGGCAACCATCGGCTCGATCAGCGCATTGAAGGCTTCACGAGTGAGTTCAGCCTTCCAGTCGCCATAAGCGACTTCGACGGTCGCAGAGTTGGTCAGCGCTTCTTTTGCCGCACAAGCAGTCTGCAGCAGGTTGCGTTGCACGCCCGGGTCGAGATCGGCGGACAGGCCAGCGCTCTCGATGATCCAGCCAGCGATCGCGTGGTCGAAGTCATCGCCACCCAAGGCGCTGTCGCCGCCAGTGGCCAAAACTTCGAAGACACCGCCGGTCAGGCGCAGAATCGAAATATCGAAGGTGCCGCCGCCCAGGTCGTAAATCGCGACCAGGCCTTCGGCGTGCTGATCCAGACCGTAAGCCACAGCGGCGGCGGTCGGCTCGTTGAGCAAACGCAGCACGTTCAGACCGGCCAGCTTGGCCGCATCCTTGGTAGCTTGACGTTGAGCGTCGTCGAAATAGGCCGGAACGGTGATGACCGCCCCCACCAATTCACCACCCAAGGTCGCTTCGGCGCGCTGACGCAGAACCTTGAGGATATCGGCGGACACCTCGACCGGGCTTTTCGGGCCCTGGATCGTGTCGATGAACGGCATGTGCGACTCGCCATCGACAAAGCGGTACGGCAACTGATCACCCAGCTGCTTGACGTCGGACAGACCACGACCCATCAAGCGCTTGACCGACAGCACGGTGTTCAACGGATCGGTGGCGGCGGCCAGCTTGGCGGATTCGCCAACCTCGACGCGATCGGCGTGGTAGCGCACGGCAGACGGCAGGATAACCCGCCCTTCTGCGTCGGCAAGTGGCTCGGAAAGACCACTGCGCAATGCAGCGACCAGCGAATTGGTAGTGCCCAAGTCGATCCCCACAGCCAGACGACGCTGGTGCGGTTGAGGACTTTGGCCGGGTTCGGCGATCTGCAGTAGGGCCATCGTTATCAGGACTTATCTGTATATCAGGCGTGCGACCGGAGCGGCACTGGGTTAATCGTCGAGGCGCTCTTCTAACTGGCGCACTTCGTAGGTGAGCTTGTCGAGGAACTGCATGCGCCGCATCAGGCGTTCGGCCCGTTCACGTTGCGCGGTATCGTTCCAGCAAGCTGCGAAGCTTTGGTTCAGTTCATCCTGGGCAACCTTCAGGCGACGCTTGAAGACGGCAACGCCATTGAGGTCGGCGCTGTCCTGCAGGTCTTCGAGCTCTTCGCGCAACTCCATCTGTTGCAACAGGAACTCCGGATCATGCACCGTGACCTCCAGCGGCAACTCGCCCCCATTCAGGGCGAGCAGGTAGCGCGCGCGCTTGGGCGGACTCTTGAGCGTCTGGTAGGCCTCGTTGAGGCTCGCCGATTGCTCCAGGGCCAGCCGCTGCTCACGCTCGGAAGCGTCGGCAAAGCGGTCCGGATGAACGCTGCGCGCCAACTCACGGTAGCGCGTAGCCAGCTGATCGAGGTCCAGATCGAAACTCGGTTGCAGCTCAAATAAAGCGAAATGACAAGGAGTACCCACGACAAGCCTCAGATGTTGAAGCTTTCGCCGCAGCCACATTCACCGCGCACGTTGGGGTTGTTGAACTTGAAGCCTTCGTTCAACCCTTCCTTGACGAAATCGAGCTCGGTGCCGTCCAGGTAAGCCAGGCTCTTCGGGTCGATGATCACTTTTTCGCCGTGACTTTCGAACACCTGGTCCTCTGCAACCACCTCGTCGACAAACTCCAGCACGTAGGCAAGGCCGGAACAGCCTGTGGTGCGAACACCCAGACGAATCCCTTCACCTTTGCCGCGCCCGTCGAGGGAGCGCCGCACGTGTCGAGCAGCCGCTTCTGTCATGCTGATAGCCATCGGTGACTCCTTACTCGTCGCCAAAACTCGAAAATCAGATCAAGCCTTTCTTCTGCTTGTAATCGCGAACAGCCGCCTTGATGGCGTCTTCAGCGAGTACCGAGCAGTGAATTTTCACTGGCGGCAGGGCCAGCTCTTCAGCCAGCTGAGTGTTCTTGATGGTTTCTGCTTCGTCCAGGGTCTTGCCCTTCATCCACTCGGTGGCGAGGGAGCTGGAAGCGATAGCCGAACCGCAGCCGTAAGTCTTGAACTTGGCATCTTCGATGATGCCGGCGTCGTTGACCTTGATCTGCAGGCGCATCACGTCGCCGCACGCCGGAGCGCCGACCATGCCGGTGCCGACATCAGGATCTTCCGCGTCCATCTTGCCGACGTTGCGCGGGTTTTCGTAGTGGTCGATGACCTTTTCGCTGTAAGCCATGATTCTCAATCCTCACTCATCAGAGAGTCGCTCTTTGAGCCCCGTCACCATCGTGAGCAGGGCTGGTTCGCGGCGACTTGAAATCAGTGTGCCGCCCACTCGATTTTCGAAATGTCGACACCGTCTTTGTACATATCCCACAGCGGCGACAGAGCGCGCAGCTTGGTAACGGCCTCGCAGACTTTCTGCGCGGCGTAGTCGATTTCTTCTTCGGTAGTGAAACGGCCGAAGGTGAAACGGATCGAGCTGTGTGCCAGTTCGTCGTTGCGGCCCAGGGCGCGCAGTACGTACGAAGGCTCAAGCGATGCCGAGGTGCAGGCCGAACCGGACGATACCGCCAGATCCTTGAGCGCCATGATCAGCGACTCGCCTTCAACGTAGTTGAAGCTCAGGTTCAGGTTGTGCGGAACGCGGGCGGTCATGCTGCCGTTGACGTACAGCTCTTCCAGGTGCTCGACCTGCTTGTAGAAACGGTCGCTCAACGCCTTGATGCGCGCGTTCTCGGCAGCCATGTCTTCCTTGGCTACGCGGAAAGCCTCGCCCATGCCAACGATCTGGTGGGTCGCCAGGGTGCCGGAACGCATGCCGCGCTCGTGGCCGCCACCGTGCATGGTCGCTTCGATACGTACGCGCGGCTTGCGGCTTACGTACAGGGCGCCGATGCCTTTAGGACCGTAGGTCTTGTGGGCGGAGAACGACATCATGTCGACTTTCAGCTTCGAAAGGTCAATCTCGACCTTGCCAGTGGACTGAGCGGCGTCGACGTGGAACAGAATGCCCCTGGAACGGGTCAGTTCGCCGATCGCTGCGATGTCGTTGACGGTGCCGATTTCGTTGTTCACGTGCATGACCGAAACCAGGATGGTGTCGTCGCGCAGTTCGGCTTCGATCATCTCCGGGGTCACCAGGCCGTCAGTGCGAGGCTCGATGTAGGTCACTTCAAAACCTTCACGCTCCAGTTGGCGCATGGTGTCCAGGACAGCCTTGTGCTCAATCTTGGTGGTGATCAGGTGTTTGCCCTTGGTGGCATAGAAATGCGCCGCACCCTTGATTGCCAGGTTGTCGGATTCGGTGGCACCGGAGGTCCAGACGATTTCACGCGGATCGGCGTTGACCAGGTCGGCGACCTGACGACGGGCGTTTTCGACGGACTCTTCGGCTTTCCAGCCGAACACGTGGGAACGGGACGCCGGGTTACCGAAGTTTCCGTCGACCAGCAGGCATTCACTCATTTTTTGCGCGACACGCGGATCAACCGGGGTGGTCGCAGAGTAATCAAGGTAAATCGGCAATTTCATGGACTATCTCCTAAATCAGGCTGGCTGGCGTGCCGCTAGCTCTTCGGCTGTCATTCGACGGCGGACGCTTCAATCTTGTCCAGGCGTGGCACCTTGCTGTTGCAACGGCGCTGGTCCTGACGCTGGGCTACTTCTTGCACCTCACGGCGAGTCACAAGGTCAGCCAAGCTGATACCGCTCAGAAATTCGTGAATCTGCAGGCTCAGATCGCACCACAAGTGGTGAGTCAGGCAAGTGTCGCCGGAATGGCAATCACCCTGCCCCTGGCATTTGGTTGCATCGACCGATTCGTTCACTGCATCGATCACCTGGGCGACCTGGATGCCCTGCATATCGCGGGACAATTGGTAGCCACCGCCCGGACCACGCACGCTGGACACCAGATTGCTGCGGCGCAGCTTGGCGAAAAGCTGTTCGAGGTAGGACAGGGAGATGCCTTGGCGCTCGGAGATATCGGCCAGGGACACGGGCCCGTGCTGCGCGTGCAACGCCAGGTCAAGCATGGCGGTCACGGCGTATCGGCCTTTTGTAGTCAGTCGCATGGACAATTACCACGGAGTTCGGAATGAGGCGAGTATGCAATTCCCGAGTATTTAAGTCAACTATAAGACCTAGTACTTTAGTCAGGTTTACCCGCAAAAGAGCGGCAGCATCATAGCAAAGGCTGGCTGAGAACAGCCAGCAGTACCGAGTCATCGTTCATCGCGAGCAGGCTCACTCCTACAGGGAAACGCATTTCAAATGTAGGAGTGAGCCTGCTCGCGATAAGGTCAACTCGGTTTAACTGGCCTGACTCTGATCCTTGTCCTTCACACAGGCGAAATCTTCTTCGCGCAGCTCAGGCAGATCTTTCGCACAGTAATTGCTGCCCAGATCTTTCAACGCCCCGCACATGCCCTCCAGACGACCATCGACCGCCTGCAGGTGATCGAGCAACTGGTTAATGGCGCGAGCCACCGGGTCAGGCATATCTTCAGTCACGCCGTAGGCATCAAAACCGATCTTCTCGGCCATGGCCTTGCGCTTGGCGTCCTGCTCTTCGTCGGGTTTGACGATGATCCGCCCCGGAATCCCCACCACAGTGGCGCCCGGTGGCACCTCTTTGGTCACCACGGCGTTGGAGCCGACCTTCGCACCCGCACCAACAGTGAACGGGCCAAGCACCTTGGCGCCGGCACCGACAACGACACCATCACCCAGCGTCGGGTGGCGCTTGCCCTTGTTCCAGCTGGTACCACCGAGGGTCACACCCTGATAAATAGTCACGTCATCGCCAATTTCGGCGGTTTCACCGATGACGATGCCCATGCCATGGTCAATGAAGAAGCGACGCCCCACCTTGGCGCCCGGATGAATCTCGATCCCGGTCAACCAGCGACCGAAGTTCGACACCAGCCGCGCCAGCCATTTCAGGTCCATGTGCCACAGCATCGCCGACAAACGGTGAATCCAGATGGCATGCATGCCGGGGTAGCAGGTCAGGACTTCAAAAGCGTTACGCGCCGCCGGGTCTCGGTGGAATACGCTCTGGATATCTTCACGCAAACGCTCGAACATCATTAATCCTTCCGGTTTAGTAGCTCACCACGGGCCGCTTTCTGGGTTTCCGTGAGGATGCCACGCAAAATATTCATTTCCGCCCGGCTGACCGAGCTGCGTCCGTACAACCGGCGCAGGCGCGCCATCAAGTGCCGTGGCTTTTCCGGGTCGAGGAACTCGATGGCCACCAGGGTCTGCTCCAGGTGCTCATAGAATCGCTCCAGCTCATCCATGGTCGCAAGCTCAGCGCTTTTCACCGAGGCCACTTCTTCCTTCTCGACCTTGCTCGGCTGACCTTGGGCGGCCAGCCAGGACATGCGCACTTCATAGCTCAACACCTGCACCGCCGCCCCAAGGTTCAGCGAGCTGAACTCAGGGTCTGATGGAATGTGCACGTGATAATGACATCGCTGCAGCTCTTCATTGGTCAGGCCGGAGTCTTCACGACCGAACACCAGGGCGATTTGGGCGCCCTGCCCGGCCTCCTCAACCACTTTCGTTCCGCATTCGCGGGGATCGAGCAGCGGCCAGGGAATGCGCCGGTCGCGGGCACTGGTACCGAGCACCAGATTGCAGCCGACCAAGGCATCTTCCAAGGTGGCGACGACTTGCGCGTTTTCAAGGATGTCACCGGCACCGGAGGCACGGGCATCGGCCTCGTGATGCGGGAACAGACGAGGCTCGACCAGCACCAGCCGCGACAGCCCCATGTTCTTCATGGCACGCGCAGCCCCGCCGATATTGCCCGGATGGCTGGTATTGACCAGGACGACACGAATGTTTTGCAGCAAGGGAGGCGCTCTCGAACACGATAATCGGGAGCGGAATCTTACAGCGCTGGCTACCGTTAAGCCATGAAAGCGAACGTCGTCCTTCTCCTGTAGAAACTTTCTGATAGAATGCCCGGCTTTCTTTAACAACCTTAGGTGACACATCCATGCAGCCCATGCTGAATATCGCGCTGCGCGCCGCCCGCAGCGCCAGTGAATTGATCTTCCGCTCCATCGAGCGCCTGGATACCATCAAGGTCGACGAAAAAGACGCCAAGGATTACGTATCCGAGGTGGATCGCGCTGCCGAACAGAAAATCATCGATGCACTGCGCAAGGCCTACCCGAATCACTCGATCATGGGTGAAGAAACCGGCATGCACGCCGGCACCGGCATCGAAGGCGAAGAGTACCTGTGGATCATCGATCCGCTGGACGGCACCACCAACTTCCTGCGCGGCATTCCTCATTTCGCTGTCAGCATCGCCTGCAAATACCGTGGCCGCCTGGAACACGCCGTTGTTCTCGACCCGGTTCGCCAGGAAGAATTCACCGCCAGCCGTGGTCGCGGTGCTCAACTGAACGGTCGTCGCCTGCGCGTCAGCGGCCGCACCAGCCTGGACGGCGCCCTGCTGGGTACCGGCTTCCCGTTCCGTGACGACCAGATGGACAACCTCGACAACTACCTGGGCATGTTCCGCGCCCTGGTTGGCCAGACCGCCGGCATCCGCCGCGCAGGTTCCGCGAGCCTGGACCTGGCCTACGTGGCCGCCGGCCGTTTCGACGCCTTCTGGGAGTCGGGCCTGTCCGAGTGGGACATGGCTGCAGGCGCCCTGCTGATCCAGGAAGCCGGCGGTTTGGTGAGCGACTTCACCGGCGGTCACGACTTCCTTGAGAAAGGCCACGTCGTTGCCGGCAACACCAAATGCTTCAAGGCAGTGCTGACGGCGATCCAGCCGCACCTGCCGGCCTCGCTGAAGCGCTAAGCTTCCAGCGACAGAGAAAGCACCCTTCGGGGTGCTTTTTTTATGCCTGGAATTTGCCCTTCAAAACACCACAAACCCCTGTGGGAGCGAGCTTGCTCGCGATAGCGATGTAACTGTCACCTCATATGCTGAATGTGACACCGTCATCGCGAGCAAGCTCGCTCCCACAGAGGGTTAGCGGTGATGCATAAATCGCGCACACAAAAAAAGCACCCCGCAGGGTGCTTCTTTTTTATCCAACATCAGCAGATCACTGGGCCGCCTGATTCTCCGACAAGATCAGCTTGCCTTCCTTATCCACCGGAATCTGGTTGCCTGGATCACGATCCATGCGCACTTTGCCTTCCTTGCCGTCCAGCGAATACCGCACGTCGTAACCTACAACCTTGTCACTGATGTCGTTAACCGTGTTACAGCGGGTCTGGGTGGTGGTGTAGGTATCACGCTCTTGCATGCCTTCCTGCACCTTGTTGCCGGCGTAACCACCACCGACAGCGCCCGCGACCGTGGCGATCTTCTTGCCGGTACCGCCACCAATCTGGTTACCCAGCAGACCACCTGCCAATGCACCGACCACCGTACCGGCGATCTGATGTTGATCTTTCACCGGCGCCTGCCGGGTGACCGTTACATCCTTGCATACTTCACGTGGAGTCTTGATTTGTGTCTTGACCGGCTCAACGGCGAGTACTTGTGCGTACTCTGGGCCGCTTTTAACCAGGCTGTAGGTGGCCACAGCACCCCCGGCAGTTACACCGACAGCACCCAGTACAGCACCAACCAGCATCGACTTGTTCACATGAACCTCCTGGACCATCACATGCGGAACGTGTCCGCGCTTCTCCCTGCCTTGGAGCACAAAAAAAGGCGCGAGTTCAACTCGCGCCTTTTTGGATGACACCGCTTAAGGATTGCTCCCTCAAGGACGGTCGTCGACTTCCTTCTCGGTATTGGCCGGAGGAATCAGATCCTCGGTGCTCAGGTTCAGCCAGATCAGCACCACGTTCGCGATGTAGATCGACGAGTAAGTACCCGCCAGAACACCGATGAACAGGGCGATGGAGAAACCGAACAGGTTGTCGCCGCCGAAGAACAGCAGGGCCGCGATCGCCAACAAGGTGGAGATCGAAGTCGCCATGGTCCGCAGCAGGGTTTGCGTGGTCGAGATGTTGATGTTCTCGATCAGGCTGGCCTTGCGCAGTACACGGAAGTTCTCGCGAACCCGGTCGAATACCACGATGGTGTCGTTGAGCGAGTAACCGATGATCGCCAGTACCGCTGCCAGCACCGTCAGGTCGAAGGTGATCTGGAAGAACGACAGGATACCGACAGTCACGATAACGTCGTGGATCAGGGACACGATCGCGCCGACCGCAAACTTCCACTGAAAGCGGAAAGCCAGGTAGATCAGGATACCGCCCAGCGCCATCAGCATGCCGAGGCCGCCCTGGTCGCGCAGCTCTTCACCCACCTGCGGGCCGACGAACTCGACACGCTTGACCGTCGCCGGGTTCTCGCCGCCCACCTTCTGCAAGGCTTCGGCTACCTGGTGCCCCAGTTGCGGGTCTTCGCCAGGCATGCGCACCAGCAGGTCGGTAGTTGCACCGAAGTTCTGCACGATGGCTTCGTGATAACCCGCGGTCACCAGTTGCTCACGCACCTTGGTGACATCGGCCGGACGCTCGTAGGTCAGCTCGATGAGCGTACCGCCGGTGAAGTCCAGACCCCAGTTCATGCCCTTATGGAAGACACTGAATATTGCCAGTGCGGTAAGGAACAATGTGACGCCGAACGCAAAGTTGCGAACGCCCATGAAGTTGATTGTACGTAACATGGCAGCCCCTTAAATCCACAACTTCTTGAAGTCACGACCGCCGAAGATCAGGTTGACCATCGCGCGGGTCACCATGATGGCCGTGAACATCGAGGTAAAGATCCCGAGGGACATAGTCACTGCGAAGCCCTTGACCGGGCCGGTGCCCATCGCAAAGAGGATGCCGCCGACCAGCAAGGTGGTCAGGTTGGCGTCGAGAATCGCGGTGAATGCCCGGCCGAAGCCTTCATTGATTGCGCGCTGCACGGTCATGCCGGCGGCGATCTCTTCACGGATCCGCGAGAAGATCAGTACGTTGGCGTCGACCGCCATACCCATGGTCAACACGATACCGGCGATACCCGGCAGGGTCAGCGTTGCACCCAGCAGCGACATCAGGGCCAGCAGCATCACCATGTTCACCGCCAGAGCGACGGTGGCGATCAGGCCGAAGAAGCGGTAGATGGCCATGATGAACAGCGAGACGAACAGCATGCCCCACAGCGATGCATCGATACCCTTGGTGATGTTGTCGGCACCCAGGCTTGGGCCGATGGTGCGCTCTTCAGCGAAGTACATCGGTGCAGCCAGACCACCGGCACGCAGCAGCAGCGCCAGTTCGGACGATTCGCCCTGGCCGTTCAGGCCGGTAATGCGGAACTGCGCACCCAGCGGCGACTGGATGGTCGCCAGGCTGATGATCTTCTTCTCTTCCTTGAAGGTCTGAACCGGCACGTCTTTCTCGACGCCGTTGACCATCTGCTTGGTGTAAGTGGTGATCGGACGCTGCTCGATGAAGATCACCGCCATGCTGCGACCCACGTTCGAACGGGTCGCACGGTTCATCAACTCGCCGCCGTGACCGTCCAGACGAATGTTCACTTCCGGCGTGCCGTGCTCGCCGAAGCCAGCCTTGGCGTCAGTCACCTGGTCACCGGTGATGATCAGGCCACGTTCGATCAGCGCAGGAGGACGCTTGCCCTCACGGAACTCGAATTCCTCGGAAGTGGCTTTCGAAGCACCCGGCTCGGCAGCCAGACGGAACTCCAGGTTGGCCGTCTTGCCGAGGATACGCTTGGCTTCGGCGGTGTCCTGCACGCCTGGCAGCTCAACCACAATGCGGTTGGCGCCCTGGCGCTGAACGATCGGTTCGGCAACACCCAGCTCGTTGACGCGGTTACGTACCGTGGTCAAGTTCTGCTTGATGGAGTATTCACGGATTTCCGCCAGCTTGGCCGGGGTCATCGCCAGACGCAGCACCGGTTGACCATTGAGGTCGGCCGGAACAATGTCGAAATCGTTGAAGTTCTTGCGGATGATCGAACGAGCCTGTTCGCGGCTGTCTTCATCAGCGAAGCCCAGCTGGATGGCACCGCCCAGTTGCGGCAGGCTGCGATAGCGCAGCTTCTCTTTACGCAGCAGGCTCTTGACGTCGCCTTCGTAGACTTTCAGGCGTGCGTCGAGGGCTTTTTCCATGTCCACTTCCAGCAGGAAGTGCACACCACCGGACAAGTCCAGACCCAGCTTCATCGGGTGCGCAGCGAGGTTGCGCAGCCATTGCGGGGTGGTTTGTGCCAGGTTCAGCGCGACGACGTAGTCATCACCCAATGCCTTGCGTACGACGTCCTTGGCCGGCAGCTGGTCTTCAGCCTTGGTCAGGCGAATCAGCCCGCCCTTGCCGCCGGCAGCCAGGGTGGCAGCCTTGACGTTGATCCCGGATTCCTTGAGCGCAGCGCTCACACGGTCCAGATCAGCCTGATTGACCTGCAGCGCCGTGCTGGCACCGCTGACCTGAATGGCCGGGTCATCAGGATAAAGATTGGGAGCGGAATAAATCAGACCGACCGCCAGCACCGCCAGGATCAGAATGTATTTCCACAGAGGATATTTGTTCAGCATCACGCCGCCCGTTTATGACGCGGGGCGCCTTGCGCGCCCCGTCGATTGAAGATGAAGTTGAAACTTAGATCGCTTTGAGCGTGCCTTTTGGCAGCGTGGCGGCAATGGCGCCTTTCTGGAACTTCATTTCGACAGTGTCGGAAACTTCCAGAACGACGAAATCGTCGGCCACTTTAGTGATCTTGCCGGCGATGCCGCCGGTGGTCACAACTTCGTCGCCTTTCTGCAGGCTGCTCAGCAGGTTCTTCTGCTCTTTGGCGCGCTTGGCCTGTGGACGCCAGATCATCAGGTAGAAGATGACCAGGAAACCGACCAGGAAAATCCACTCGAAACCGCCACCCATTGGGCCCGCAGCAGGTGCAGCGGCGTCAGCCATGGCATTAGAGATAAAAAAGCTCATTTAGCACTCCAGTTGCAAATGTTGAATCTTGGGGTCAGAAAACTCAGTCCAAAGGCGGCACGGGAAGCCCGCGTTTGGCGTAGAAGGCATCGACAAAGGCGGCCAATGTACCCTGTTGAATAGCCTCGCGCAAACCAGCCATAAGCACTTGATAATGGCGCAAGTTATGGATGGTATTGAGCATGCTTCCCAGCATTTCGCCGCACTTGTCCAGGTGATGCAGATAAGCGCGGGAGAAGTTCTGGCAGGTATAGCAATCGCAGGTCGGATCGAGCGGCGAATCATCATGGCGATGGAACGCGTTACGGATCTTCAGCACGCCGGTATCAATGAACAGATGCCCGTTGCGGGCATTACGGGTTGGCATCACGCAATCGAACATGTCCACACCGCGGCGCACACCCTCAACCAAGTCTTCCGGTTTGCCAACGCCCATAAGGTAACGAGGTTTGTCAGCCGGCATCATGCCCGGCAGGTAATCCAGCACCTTGATCATTTCATGCTTCGGCTCGCCCACCGACAGGCCGCCGATGGCCAGGCCGTCGAAGCCGATCTTGTCGAGGCCTTCCAGGGAGCGCATGCGCAGGTCCTGGTGCATGCCGCCCTGAACGATACCGAACAGCGCCGCCGTGTTGTCGCCATGGGCTTCTTTCGAACGCTTGGCCCAACGCAGGGACAATTCCATGGATACGCGGGCGACGTCTTCGTCAGCCGGGTACGGCGTGCATTCGTCGAAAATCATCACGATGTCGGAACCCAGGTCACGCTGGACCTGCATCGACTCTTCCGGGCCCATGAACACCTTGGCGCCGTCGACCGGGGAAGCGAAGGTCACGCCCTCCTCCTTGATCTTGCGCATGGCGCCCAGGCTGAACACCTGAAAACCGCCGGAGTCGGTCAGGATCGGGCCTTTCCATTGCATGAAATCGTGCAGGTCGCCGTGCTTCTTGATCACTTCCGTGCCCGGGCGCAGCCACAGGTGGAAAGTGTTGCCCAGAATGATTTCAGCGCCAGTCGCCTCGATATCCCGTGGCAGCATGCCCTTGACCGTGCCGTAGGTGCCCACCGGCATGAAAGCCGGGGTCTCGACGGTACCGCGCGGGAAGGTCAAACGACCGCGACGAGCCTTGCCGTCGGTGGCAAGGAGCTCAAAGGACATGCGACTGGTACGACTCATTCTGTTTCCTCAGGGCCACGTGGTGCGGGGTTACGGGTGATAAACATCGCATCACCGTAGCTGAAAAAGCGGTATCCGTTGTCGACGGCGGCTTTATAGGCGGCCATGGTCTCGGGATAACCGGCGAACGCCGAAACCAGCATCAACAGCGTGGATTCGGGCAAATGGAAGTTAGTGACCAGGGCATCAACCACATGAAACGGTCGGCCCGGGTAGATGAAAATGTCGGTGTCTCCACTGAACGGCTTGAGCACGCCATCGCGGGCGGCGCTTTCCAGGGAACGCACGCTGGTGGTCCCCACGGCCACCACCCGACCACCGCGAGCGCGACAGGCGGCAACGGCATCGACCACATCCTGGCCGACTTCCAGCCACTCGCTGTGCATGTGGTGGTCTTCGATCTTCTCCACGCGCACCGGCTGGAAAGTGCCAGCGCCGACGTGCAAGGTCACGAACGCGGTCTCGACGCCCTTGGCGGCAATCGCCTCCATCAACACCTGATCGAAATGCAGCCCCGCCGTCGGCGCCGCCACCGCGCCCAAACGCTCGGCGTAGACGGTCTGGTAACGCTCGCGGTCGGCGCCCTCATCCGGACGGTCTATATAAGGAGGCAACGGCATGTGCCCGACGCGGTCGAGCAGCGGCAACACCTCCTCGGCGAACTTAAGCTCGAACAACGCATCGTGCCGCGCCAGCATCTCGGCCTCGCCACCGCCGTCGATGAGGATCTTCGACCCTGGCTTGGGCGACTTGCTGGAACGCACATGGGCCAGCACGCGATGACTGTCGAGCACCCGCTCCACCAGGATTTCCAGCTTGCCGCCGGAAGCCTTCTGGCCAAACAGCCGCGCCGGAATCACCCGGGTATTGTTGAACACCATCAAATCGCCGGGGCGCAAATGCTCCAGCAAATCAGTGAATTGACGGTGTGCCAGGGCGCCGCTGACCCCATCCAGGGTCAACAGGCGACTATTGCGCCGCTCGGCCAGCGGATGGCGGGCGATCAGCGAATCAGGGAGCTCGAAGGTAAAGTCAGCAACGCGCATGATGGGGTGTCGTCTAGCAGGGCCGGGAAGTCTAGCGGAAATATCAAAAATTCTCCATGTACCTGATTGACCAGCGGTTATCTCATCTCTATACTTCGCCGCCATTGAGCCCTGATGGCGGAATTGGTAGACGCGGCGGATTCAAAATCCGTTTTCGAAAGGAGTGGGAGTTCGAGTCTCCCTCGGGGCACCAAAATTAAGAAAGGTCTTGCTTTGCAAGGCCTTTTTTTTCGCCCGCAAAAAAGCCCCCACTGACACCCCGCTAACGCTTTGCTGACAACGCGCCGACCTGTAGGAGCTGCCGAAGGCTGCGATCTTTTGATCTTGCTTCTCTTCTACCCTTCACCCCCGCGGAACATTTCACAAGGATTCCCCCCATGGAATTGCACCTGGAAACCGTCGCCCTCTTCTCCCTCAAGCTGGCTTATGAATCGGAAGGTTCAAGCCCGATTTTGCGTGACGATCTGGTCATGGGTGACTACCAGCGGGATGTGTTTGAGTTGCTGGTGCGGCGGGGGGATGTTGAGGCGATTCAGGTGAAGGTGGATGAGTGTGTGGGGTTGGCGTTGGAGGCTATTGGGGGTGTGGATAAGCCGTTGGGCCGCGAACTACAAAGGTTGGCGGGTGGGCTCAGGGATGCGTTGACGACGGACCAGTTCGATGCACCGCTTATCGCACTTAAGGATTATTTGAAAGAAATTCAGTGAGTGGCAGGTCCCTACTTGAGCCTGATACATCTAAGTTTCTGCTGGGATGTGTCAGTCGCACGCTCGACACCCCATGATGACGCCGTGATATCATCATGATTGAGCAAAAATACCGTAGACCAACATAACAGGGAATGTAATGAGCCGGAAATTCACCTTTAGTTTATTCAGAATAAACATAGTAGATGCAGAGGACATGTTCTCTGTAGGAGTTGATCAAAGACTACGCGGGGATGCAGATCTAATTAAAGTACTAAAACTTAGTACCTCAAGTGAGATGGATCAAACCCAAGAAACAAGAAGTGCTGTTTTTAAGTGGAGCCTTCGGGAGTACTTGGACCTAACTGAGCTAGGCGACGGCAGGGAACTAATTCATCTTGTTCTTGCACGAAGCCTTCTCGAAAAAGATGGCCTAATCGTCACTGATGACGGGATTTCTTCTGGCACATCATCCTCCTACCCACCACTCGCAAGCGCTGCTGTGGTTTTAGTAGACTTGAGCCGACATTTAGTAGCGGTAGAACACACAGGAGATTTGAGCCAAACAGCGTGGAAGGATTTCATTGAAAAAATACTTAATACCTCCTCGCTAAATATTGGAAAAATGTCTTACATCTCTCTCGAGCCAATTCCTGAGAAAAATGGAATAGTCGGTCTATTTTTATCTTTCGACAAAGTAACAAGGATGAGATTAACCTTACGAATCCCCAACCCAGAACTGAACAGATATACTCGCGACCTCTATGACGATCTTGTAAAGAGCAACCTTAGAGAAATAACACAAGACATGAAGAACCCTAATGGAATGTCGCAAGCTACTGATGCTCGACCATATGCCTCAGCAGTTTTAGCGGAGCAAGGATATAAAGTAGGAGATGTATATATTGCCGGTTTCAAGGGAGAAGATTACGAAGAAGCAAACTCCGGAACCGACGCGGTTCGCGGAAATATCAAAGCACTCAGAGACTTTATCAGAGGACTAAGCTCAAATCTAAAAACAAAAGAAGCTAAACAAGCGATAAAATCTGTATTTGCAGAAATTGACCGCATTCACCCAGAGATAGATAGCCATGAAAACAAAAGCTAAAATTGCCTGGGCGTATTTAAGTGAAATAATTTTATCCGCCATACTTACGACTCTCACCTGTGCGACCTATGGTTTTGCTGAAACTGCAAAGTTCGTATCCGTTATTGCCAGTGATGCGGCCGCATATATCTTCTCAATTCTCCTTGCTGGTGCCTTAGCGTTAATCTGGACAATTTTCTCAAAAACAGATTCAGCTTTTTACAACTGGCTTTCTTCACGAGGAGCCTTAAACACATTTCTACAAGCATTTGGATACGTAGTACTAGTTGAGCTATTAGCAGTAATTTTTTCAATTTTATCAAAGTTTATCGCAGACCATAATTTTTTGATTGCTTCTGCCTTTATAATGTTCATGGGAGCAATTAATGGACTCACAATGATTGGAAATATTTTCGACTTAATAAAGCTAAACATTCTATTTGAGCAAAAAAACAACAAACCACCACACGGATAACCGCCTTCATAACAAAGCAACAATAATCCTCACGAAATTCTACCCCCCGTCACATTTCCTCATCCCATTCTGGACTCATATAGTCATCACTATATTCGTCGTCATCGTCCTTAGCGATATCATTTGGACTTAATGGGGACGGATTTATTTGCCAACTTAATCCAATAATAAATTTTCCCTCATTTTTCTCGAGATCTTGAGTCAAGCCATAAATTTCATTTAGTCAAAAAAATTAGAAAAAAAGGATAATTTGAAAAACTTGATCAATGACTTCTGACTGACCATCACTACCCCCCTCACTTAACACAAGTGAAGAGCTTTTTTTCAAAAATAACCACAGATCATCGACAACTTAGACGCTCAGCAAATACACAAAATAAAGACTTTAACAAATACTTTAACTTCCCCAGTTGTTTATAGACCTTGTATCAACCTTGGCTAGCGTCAATAGCACGACACAACTCCTGATCACTCTTCCCAACGAAATTATTAGCACGCCTCCACCCCCCTCCTACTCGCTTCTCCACAATTGAACCTCCAGGGCTAGTTATTAATCTAAAACTTCGCCCACCAACATTGCACGTTGGGATAGCATCAACAACCTTCCAATCAGACACATTTCGACGAGTGTCATGTAGTTTCAAGCGAAACTCTGATGCTGTAGAAAACCTATTTTCTGGATTGGTATGGCATGCCTTTCTAATAATCCTTCTAAGGTTTTCAGGCACCCATGCAGGCAGTGAGGCATAATCTAGAATGCGACCTTTTGAAATTTTCGTTCTCAGACATTGATCAGCAAACATCGTCTGATCTCCAGGACAATGTAACCCTTCATAATGCTTTAACTCGGAATTAGTTAGCCACGCAATCTCCTCATATGGCAGAAATCCGCCCAAAGCCTGGTAAAGAAAAACACCAGTCTGATATACATCCCCAGTAAAGCCATATCGATTTGAATCAATTGATTCAGGAGGCCTATAGAGCATTGAATGCTTCGAACCAGGAACAACTGAATTACCCTCAGGAATTTTCTTTATTGATCCAAAATCCCCAATAACCGCTACACCTTCATCTTTTATGTAAATATTTTCAGGTTTCAGATCTCGATGTAGAAGCCTTTGCTGATGCAGATGAGTTAGACCATTCAGAAGTTGACAGGTAAGGTCCAACGCAGCTAAGCTCCCTACATTTCGCTTTAGGTACTCATCTGCGTCCCCAATTTCATAGTATGGGGTGACAAAATATGCGTAAGAGGTATCAGCGTAACCAGCATCATAAATTTCAATTACATTTGGCGATCGTATTTCAGATAGTGCCTGGRGTTCAACATGCAATGACTTATCACCTCCCCAGTAGTAAAACTTTACTGCGACACGAATACCACTCACCCTATTTCTACCAAAAAATAAATAACCATTCGCACCTTTATTGGACTCTCGCTCTAGCTCTATATTCTGAGCCAACCGAAGCAAACACTCCCTTATCGGTTTCGGGAGAGCGCTACCAATATAAAAACTCATCTTGATGCACACTGAGCTGTAAAATATGCAACCTCCTGATACTTGTTCATACTATCAGGCCGAAGCCAATTATTCTTTTTTTGGTCTTTTGCTATCGTTTTACTGTGAACCACTATCACATCCGCATCCGGGCACAACTGAAATATCGCCTCCATCTTAAAAGTAATTCCGCCCCCAGCAAACCTTCCTGAGTCCTGTCTTTGCTTTATTGCAAATAGCTCTATATGTTGATCACGTGCAAATGCATTAACAGCCTCATAAAAAAACCTAGCCGACCGTCTATCCAAGCTATCACCAAAAGTTATCTTCTTGGTATTACACTCCTGCCAGTTACCGTCATCGACAATCGCAAATATAGCATCACCCCCACTAAGCTCAACCCCACAAATTTTCATTCGCACTCCCTGTATATATTTACATTGCAGTAAACTATATTCTTTCAAACCTCGCTTCCATTCCAATCAAACTAAACGCAACAGCATTTAACCCTGACATTTTACGTACGGCACCAGCCTCCAAACTCGGTGTTTCGATTAAAACTAGCACATTATATGAATACTGCTAGAAACCTACGACTACGCGATACCTGATTGCACATACGCGCGGAACGCAATTTCGAGGTTGCGGGAAAAAGGTCTGCACGATACCCTCCCACCGTCGCTGCCAATTCAGCGACCGGGTGTGGAAACCCGCGTAATTCAAGGCGCAACAGCGCCCCCATCACGTCTGCCGGCGCTTTTTTAATGCCTGCGGCGTGAGTTATGGCGGCTGTGCGTGGGACGTCTTCGGGCGTGCCGGTTTCCTTGATTCCCGGTTTTCCACCCTGCGCACAGCTGTCACCCATTCGTGTGGTAACGAACGTGGCAGCTCCTCGTATCAAGGAGTTGGATAATACGCAGTATCAATCCGTTTGAAATTTGGCTTTCCCCTCTACGCCACTCCCAATCGCGTAACCCCCTCCCCCATTGCCTCTCCATCCTCGGAGGTGGCCAATGACCGAACAACCCGAACTCAAAACCATCGGCCTAACACCGGCCATCTACTGCGCGGATCAAGCGCTGTTCCATGTCACGCGTGATGTTCCCCTTGGGGATGCGTTGGCGATGGCTTCTGATTTTCTGTTTCTGGCCAAGGCGCTGAGCAAGGATGCGGCTTATGCCAGGGATACGGACTATCACGCCTGGGCTGCGCATTATTTGACGGCGATGGGGAAGGCGGTGGTGGATGATGTGGTGAAGGTGCTGACGCGGAATCGTACTTCTACAACGACACCTAAGCAGCCGACGGCGAAATCCGAAGGATAGCGCCTGAGGACCGATGAGCCCCGAGTTATTCGGGGCTTACAAATATGCTGCGCTCGGTGACCAAAAACACGTGACGGCCCCCCTCCCTTGTAGTCAGATACGGCTATCGTTTGAATTGGCTATGTAGAGGCATTTTTGCTGGAATGGTTATGACACCAAAACGGAATCACACATGGAAGCGCTGATTAATCCGGACGTTCTGCGATGGGCGCGTGAGCGAGCATCCCTGAGCACGAGCACCCTGGCCAAAAGTCTTGGTACGCAGGAAGACAACGTGCTGGCCTGGGAGCAAGGCAAGAAAAAGCCCTCCTTCAACCAAGCCATGAATTACGCCCGACAGACGTACATCCCGTTTGGGTACCTCTACTTGTCTCAGCCACCAGTGGAAAGCCTTCCGCTGCCGGATCTCAGAACAATCAATGGAAAACGTGACCACGGATACAGTCTCTCCCTCATGGATACCATCAGGTGGGCCATGGAAAGACAAGAATGGTATCGCGACTACCTGATCAGCCAAGGCGTCACTGAAAATAGAATTGTCGGAAGGTTTTCGGTAAGCGACAGCGTGGCAGTAATCGTTGCAGACATCCGAGCGACCTTAGGCATACCGAACAAACCAACCCGCGGAGATTTTGATGACTACTTCAAGGACCTGATAAGCAGAATTGAAACAGCGGGCATCCTTGTAATGCGTAACAGCATTGTCAACAACAATACGAGCAGGCCATTGTTTGTAGAGGAGTTCCGAGGTTTTGCAATCAGCGATAAATTAGCGCCGGTCATTTTTATCAATACAGCCGATTGCCCTGAGGCAAGACTGTTCACGTTAGCTCATGAACTGTCTCATATCTGGATAGGTCGTTCTGGCGTATCTGACGGTGACCCTGCAAATCATAGATCGGAAGAAATCTTGTGTAATGCGGTAGCGGCAGAGCTATTAACGCCCGAGCGCGAATTCCTCGCCTCTTGGGAGGCTGACATTGAATGGCAAGAAAACATTCCCTCCTTAACAAAATTCTTCCATGTTAGTGGCTGGGTGATAGCCAGGCGCGCCCTGACTTTCAATCTCATAACACCATCCGAATATGGTGCATTTATTGCCAGAAAGATCGCTGAGCACAAAGCTCGCAGCAAGAATGGCACGCCGGCATACAACAGACTGCAGACAGGGCGAGTCAGCAAAACGCTTGCTACAGCAGTGGCAAGTGAAGCATTAAGTGGAAGAATGCTTTATCGAGATGCAGCGCGTCTGATTGGCGTGAAGCCGCACAAGCTATCTGACTATTCTAAAAAGAAACTTGGATTTTGAGTTATTTGCTAGACGCGAATTCCTACATACAGGCGAAAAATACTCATTACCGGATGGGTTTTTATCCTGGTTTCTGGGATTGGTTAGACAACGCTTATTGAGAAGCTGGGGCAGTCAACTTCCATGCTCCAGAAACAAGAAGGCCCGAACGTAATGCCGGACTGAGCCAGCACCAGAGGATCGGGCGCGATTGACATCAATGCTGCCGCAGCCAAATGACCAAGTCAATGTGTACGAAATTTGGCTTTTCCTTTCACACAAGTCCCAATCGCGTAACCCCCTCCCCCATTGCCTCTCCATCCTCGGAGGTGGCCAATGACCGAACAACCTGAACTCAAAACCATCGGCCTGACACCGGCCATCTACTGCGCGGATCAAGCGCTGTTCCATGTCACTCGCGGCGTTCCTCTCGGCGATGCATTATCCATGGCCTCCGATTTCCTGTTCCTGGCCAAAACCCTCACTGAAGATGCCGCCTATGCCAGAGACACTGACCGCCACGCCTGGGCTGCGCATTATCTGACCTCGCTGAGTAAGGCATTGGTGGATGATGCGGTGAAGGTGCTGACGCGGGACCGGACGGTTGTGACGACACAGAAACGGGCCGAGGCGAAGGCTGTGGATTAGTCGCTGTAAGACTGTGAAGTTAGCCCCGAGTCAATCGGGGCTTTCAATGCGCAGTCGGGTGAGCGCGATCATGGGGCGGTTCAAGGTGTGTTGATATGCAGTTTAGTGGCGAGGGAGATGATTCCCCAACAGCTATCACTACCCGAACGCCTCTTTCACCATGCTCTCGAACATGCTGTAGGCTGACCGCGCTTCACGAGAGTGATCTTCCCGAACAGCCTCCAGTGGTGTAATCCGCAAAGTCTCTACTTCAATAATGTTAGTGACGGCGTCATGCCGATAGTCCAGAAACACCGAAATGCCGTAGTCATCTCCACAAAGGCTATAGCAGACATTCATGTAATAGGGTTTCAGCAACGGTAATCCACGTCGCATATGGTGGATTGCCAATGCGCAGACACGTGCCTGACAAGTAGCCGCAAATGCCGACTTCGGCAGTTTCTCGGCATAGGCCGCGTCGCCAATGACATGCACGCCCGGCACCTGTAGCGACTCAAGAGTTTGCGTATTGACTGGACACCAGCCGTGATCCGCCGCCAGACCGTTGCGATGGGCAAAATTATCCGCGCGCTGAGCGGGAATGATGTTTATTACATCACCAGCAACAGGACCTGAGTCGGTCAACAGACGACGTCCCTCCCTGTCCAGCGCCCGCACGGTTCCTCCTTCCCTGGCGCCGATCCAGCGTATAACGCTGTCCTCGCTGCCGTAATCGTAAAGTTGCGTCCACGCCTGTTCGAACTGAGCCTGTTTGGCAAAACGTGGCTTGGCGTCAAGCACGATCACTTGCGACTTCGGCTTGTGGTTTTGCAGGTATTGCGCAATCAGACTGGCCCTTTCGTAGGGCCCTGGCGGGCATCGATAATCATCCTGAGGTGCGGCGATCAATACCGTGGCACCGTCGCGCATTTCCATTAGCTGGCGGTTTAGCAGGCGCAATTGTTCGCCACCACCCCAGGCATGGGGAAACAGTTGCTCATCTGCGGGTTCGTATCCGGCAATCGTGTGATGCCGGAAACCGATGCCCGTTGCCACCACGCAGCGGTCATAACCGAAAATGTGACCCGTACGGGTGTAGACCTGCTGCGTTTGAGGGTTGATCGAAATCGCGTGGTCGTAAACTACTTCTATCCCGCT
This sequence comes from Pseudomonas sp. P5_A2_2, assembly GCF_054177685.1. Lineage (NCBI taxonomy): Bacteria > Pseudomonadati > Pseudomonadota > Gammaproteobacteria > Pseudomonadales > Pseudomonadaceae > Pseudomonas > Pseudomonas sp. P5_A2_2. The sequence continues at coordinate 24,236 of NZ_JBGCUL010000005.1, read as the reverse complement.
CTCGACTAGTCTTTGGTAATTGAACTTCAACGATTGTTCGCTGCGTTTTCCGACCAGGAATTCAGCCCCCAAGGGGCAGCTATGGTACTGCGGGTTGGGCTCAACCAGGACGATACGAACTTCGGGGTCAAGCCGCTTCAGTGTGCGGGCAAAGGTCGCACCGGCAAAACCGCCACCGATGACTACAACCGTAAAGTCTCCTCGCCGGGTCGCTCCTGCGCTCATCGCCATCGTATAAAAGGTCGAGAGACCAATCCCCGTCGCCAACCACTTGAGTAGCCGTCTTCTTTCCTGATCCATCAGTGGTCAAGCTCCAGAGTCCAGTTTTCCAGATAGGCCAGAACACTTTGCAGTTCTGTGTCGCTCAATGCCGACACCGCTGCGGTCATGTCTGCTGACATCGTTCGCMTTCCCTTTTGCAAGTCGTCCATGACGGCGCGGGTGTATTCGATATTCTGGCCTCGTAACCGAGGCGAGGAATCAGCCTTGTCGTCATGGCACCCGGCACATTGACGTTTGTAGATAGACTCGCCGGGCGCTGCGTGGACATCGACAGTCGAACGCGCCTTCACGTTGATAGAGCTGAATCTGCTGGCCAGCAACCGCGCATGTTTCTCGTCCACCCGCTCCATTACCCGGTTCATGATGGTGCCCTTGAGGGAGCCGTCGCGGTATTGGGTGAGTGTTTGCAACAGATAGGCATGCGGCTGACCTGCGATCGACGGAATGATCCCGCCCTCCCTCAGCCCGGACGTACCGTGACAATTGATACAGCCGTTGCTGACCATCAGGCTGTCAACGGCTGGCTGCGCCAGTACCTGTCCCCAGAACTGAGTCAGCCAAATCATCACGACAGCGATCATTCTGAACATGGCGAGGCCTAATCTGTCAGCACATTGCTCAGGTACACCTTGCTGCTGGCGAGATACTCTTTGGGAATGTCATAACCACCATAGGCTTTGACATGCCCGTCGATATACCCTGCCAGCGCCTCACGGGACGCAAAAATCTTCTTCGCCCGCTCATAAGCCGCCATGTCCTGATAGATCATCAAATGAATCAGGGGCTCACCCGGCTCCGTCGGCACCAGGTTGATGACTTTCACGCCAGCCTTGGCACTACGGCCGTAGGTTTTCATATAGGTCGCCTGGGATTGGACGAACTGTTCCAGAAACTCTTTTTCCTTGCCTTGTGGTGGCTCGAAAACAATGGTCATCGCCTTACTTGTAACAACAGGCACCTCGACTGAAGTTGCTTGCGCATGACCGAAATGGGTGTAAAAGAACAACAAGCCCAACACTGCAGTAATATTATTCATATTCAATACCTGTCTAAATGGATTGATTGGATGAGCTTTTAATTACTTGTGCAATATGACCGATATCATTCGCCCACCCGATTCGCGGGTCGGATCGTCAGTCTCTCTGACCGCAACTTCAACAGGACTTACTTCTACCCGTCGATAATGTTCATAAATGACCTTCTGATAGAGTTCATCAAGCCATGGGTGAATGCAAAATAACGCCAGGCGTCCACCTTCAAGCAAAAGTGACTGTGCTGCAAACACAATGAATTGCAGGTTTTCTTCAATGACTGATTCGATGTCGTCATTGAAGGGATCGAAGAAAATCGCTGAAAAACGTTTATCCATTCCGTGCAGTTGCTGCCAGTAGCCGGGAATCAACTGCACACCGCTACGCCCTGTTTGCCACGCGTCGGCCCGATCCAGTATCTGCGGATGAGGTTCGACAATTGTGTGGCCGGCCGGCCGCGCTTGCTGAATCATGGTGGCGGAAATGCCCATGCCGAAACCGATTTCCAGCACTTCATCCCGGTCACTCAATGCCATACCATCGACCAGATGCTGGATCAGAGGGCGTTCCCACTCATGCATCACATAGGCGTCACCGATACGCAATGAATCGGTCGAGTAAAAAGCTCGGGCTTCAAGATAGTCTTTTCTGAGCGGTTCCATGAAATCTCCATTTCCTCGTGAACATCCATTTACCAATGGTCATCAAGTGACCAGTCTAAGTTCAGGCCTGGTGTAAAACGCGTCGGCCGCGCGGATATTGGATTGCAGTAACACCCACTGAAATCCTACGCCGAAACAAATGCGGCCAAATATGGCAAGCGCGTGTTCATCCAGATACAGTGAAAATGATTTGAGCAGAGCAACACCTTGCCCACTCAAACAGGCCACCACCAGTTCAAGCATCAACTGGTCGAAGTAAAGCACCATGGTTCGATTTTTTCCGGACTCGAGCATTGCCTGTAACCGGGCGGCGAATTTGTGATAAATCACGGCGAGAGAATCGCTGTTATCCAAGCCGGCGTGCTCATCCAGTAACCAATCCGCCTTGCGCGCTCCAAAGATCAACTCCGGGTCGTAATACTCTTCTGGCCATTCATATGTTTCCAACCCGCATTCAGCGGCCAAAACCAGATCCTGCTGATAACAGCGAGAGCAGCCCGAGACAAACAAGGCATCAGCATGCGCCGCCGCTATCGCTTGAAAGCTCTCAAGACTGGCGGGCATTCGCAGTTGCGAGGCGCGACGCATCAAAATCAGGGTCATCGATACCTCCCGCTGGACGCTTCGAATTTGATCAATTCGGCAATATGTTCCGCACTGCCAGCTCCGACGATGCAAGCCCTGACCCCCACATGGTTCAACGCATAATCCAGCGCCGGCGCCAGTGGAATGATGCCGCCAGCCAGACAGTGCAACGCGTACAGCGGCCAGCGATGTTTGATCGTTTGAAGATGAGCGAGGGTTGCAACGTCATCCATTTGCAGGAGGTTGACAGATGTCAGGACGCCATCGAACCTTAGATGCTCCAGCAGCCACAGGCATTGATCGGTCAGATTGAACGTCAACATCAACCATTGCGTGCCTGACACTGCTCGAGTGATGAGTCCTCGGACAATTTGCTCAATCAACGAGGTATGGCCTTGCGCCAGCAAAATATCGAGCCAGTCACCACCGACGCTGACCAGACGAGGCGCAAAGCGATTGATGATTTCGATGTCCGCGTCGATCTGCTCAAGATCCGGCAGGAATTCGTATTGCGACGATCTATAGTAATGGGTCGGGTTCTGTTGGACTTCACTGACGCTGAGCAGCCTCGCCGACGATTTGTCGATGACTTTAATCAGAAACCGGGAATGGTAGAGATGTCGAAACGTGACGTCCTTCAATGCTTGGCTGAAAGCCTGCGCCGTTACCCAATCGCCACTGCAAAGACCAAGCCCCGAACGCTGCGATACCGTCCTCGCCCAGCTCTCCACTTCTTTATTGGAGTACGGGCTGCCGTAACGCTGAAGGAAGCCGCGATCCCCCAAATAAATGTCGGGGTGTTGCGTGTCAAAGCTATTCGGGGAAGGCATCAGCGGACAATCTCCAGCAAGTCGATGGTGGGATCAAGGTCAAGCCTGTGGTCTATCAGCACCAATGTATTCGTGGAGGATTGGCCATAATTTTGCAGTCGCGTGGCTGCATCGACTGCAGCTGAAACCGTCAGTGACAGAAACACTTCATCCAGCAACACCAGTTGGCTGCCGTCGGCCGGAAGGGCTTCCAGCCATTCCATCAAAGCCCCAACCACATCGTTAGTCTTGAAGATCAGCTCCATGACCGTCGGATTGAAGTACCAGGTCTGTAATGAGTGGTCTGGGATCAAAGAGTCTTGCGCCACACTCTGGACTTCGATCACCCCGGCAATGCCTTTCAGATAATCGCTCTTGCCCGTTCCCGAAGCGCCCCGGAGCAGTTGCAGGCCACTTCTTTGCATTGTCAGTGGGAGGTAACCCCGTCGGGCGCTGAAACCGCTGATATGAATAGTCTTGCCATTGATCCGAACAGGAACCTTGAGTTTGTTCGAACTGAAACTCAGCAATCGATCAACCGAAATGGACTGCGATTTGAACCCAGTAATGGCAAGAAAGACATTGGACAAGTCTGAGCGCACCAACAACAACGCAGTGACAGCCAGAACAAAACCGGCGCCGGACGCCTGATGAAATGCGCCAAGCATGACGATCAAGACAATGGCCATATCGCTGAGCAAGGTACAGCTGGCGGCACAAATGGTGCGCGCAATCACACTGATCATGCATGCCTCATAGAAATGGGCCAGGCCTTGCAGAACGACAGTTTGGCGAGTCTGAGCCAGCCACCCGCCAAGCTTTTCGAGCCCGCTGATGCCTGCACCGGAAAGAGAATGACTGCCCTGCGTCGACCTGATCAGGGCATCGAATCCGGCGACGGTTGCTAATCTCGAGCGGTACAACTCGTTCATTGACAGTCGATAGAGGCAAACCAGTGCGCCAGTAAAAACGCCAGCCAGCATCAACCCCGACAGACCAAAACCGAACCACAGAGCACCGATGCTGCACGTCAGCAACGCACCGACCCACGCCATGTCGTGGGCGTACCAGGCGATACGTTCAAATGCGGTAGTGACATCACGCGACACAACCTGCAGGTGGTTGGTTCTGCCTCCAGCGCGCGTATCCCGCAGTCCTTCCCTGAGTGCCTGCGCCATACGCGCGCGCAGTGACGACTCGATATAAAGGCCGGCACAGATACCTGTTGCGATGCCCGCAATGACATAGGCCAGTATCCAGCCTGCGCCTGGATCGTACTCCGGCAAGGTGAGGTTGCCTGCGTAGCTCATCATCACGGCGGGAACCAACAAAGCGATCACGCCCCAGACGGACCACTTCAGAAGTTGCACGAGGCCGAAATATCCGCTCGATGCAGTCGACTGATTTTTGGGTTTGGGGGCATCCATTGCGCCTCCCTGGTACTCGTCGCTGCGCCGACTATCGAGCGCCTTTGATGCCGTGGTGCAAAAACGTATATCTGCGAAGGCAGACAACGTATCTCTGACAGCTAGTGCCGCGGCGCTGTCCAGTGATGAAAGATCGTTATCGATCAATAAGCACCGACCTTGCAGACGGGCAAGAAAAACGCCCCGAATTAGTTGCAAGCGCAAGCGCTGGCCACTGGAAAGATTGCTGGCGTCGAGATCGATGTATTTGTCTGCGACCTCGCGGGGCGTCTTGCCCAATTCCGGCACGAGCCTGAAATGCGTCATGAGCGCATGGACTTGCGTGGTGTCTTCGGGCAGAACACCAGGAATCAGACCCAGGAGTGTGGAAGGCCAGACTGGCCAGTTCTCATCGAAAAGGATCTCATATCGAGAGTCAGCGACACCGGACCGGGCGGGTGACTCTGAGCAGCAGTCAACGAACAGTGTATCCAGTTCGTCAAGGGATCGACCGACCGTTTTATAGCTTAGGTAAGCTCTTGGCATGCCGAGCATCGCCGACAACAACGGGATGGCCAGCCAGAAAACAGCGCCTTCCCAGGACAACAGATAAGCCGTTGCACCGATACTCGCCAACAGGATAAAAGGCACAAGACGCCCGAAGCCAACGATGTAACTGTCTGCACCGCGCAACAACGTATCTCGATTGCGCAGGCACAGCTCTTCATTCAGGGTGCTGCCAATGCGCTGCTGCTCGCTTTGGTCGGCGAACTGTTTGAGCAACGGCCCATGTTGCAGCCACTGCGAGCACTGTTCCGTTCGCTTGGTCACCTTATCCATGATCTTGTTGTAGTTACGATCAGCAAGCCTGGAGAGTCCGTAGGAGACCGGAATGAACACAGCAATCATTCCGACTACGGCGAGTCCCACAGGGCCGTACATTGCCACCACGCCCAACGTGGCCAACAGCAAAAACGAAGGGATCGCAAACAGATTCAGCGAAGCACCCACTCCGTCCATCACCACGGTGAGGTCACGCGAAGCCAKCCTTTCCAGCACTGGCAGCGCTACGCTGGGTCTCACATGCATCGAAAGCAAATGACCGAAAATGTTACAGAACCGCAAGTTGAAGTATCGTTCGGCATTGATTTGCCCTACTACCACCAGAAATGAACAGCCCCCCAACATCAGCAAGATGACACCATCGCCCACCGCGAAGCTGTCAATACCTTGCCCGCCTACCAGACTCGACAATTTATAGATGAACAGCAGCGCAATGATGTACTGCGAGACGAGCAGCAGCAGGTAAGTCACCGTCGCGAGTGGCGAAAGCCTGAAGGCGACGCGCAGAATGCCGCCACGCAAACGGCAGACAGATGTACTGTCTGTTTGTGTAAACTTGATCGGCGGGGTGAAGCAGTACATCCACTTCATTGGATGGCTCTTTCGACATAGTCGCGATGAGGCGAGAGCGCTTGGACGGCCTGGTAGCAACGGTGAATTTTGCGAAAGTCGTATTCATCAATCGAACAGCCGCGATAGTGACAGTAACGCTGAACGATCCAGGCCAAATCCGGAGCGCACTTCATGTGCGGCAAGATGAAATTTGCCGCCGACATGACGTCGAACCAGACCGTACGCTGCAGCGACCAGGTTTCCAGATCGATGATCCGTACCCCCTCCAAACTGATTATGATGTGTTCCGGCTTTACGTCTCCGACACTCACCGGGTGTCGTTCAAGACCGGAACCGGCCTTTGCGCAACAGCATGAGTCAGGCTCGAACGCTTCCGAAGCCCTAGCCACGGTCAGATTTGAAACAGCGGCCTGATGCATCAAGGCGTAGGCCTGAATAATTCGATCCAGATCCCGGCGTGTCGCTTGCGCGGAACGTCCCGGAACGTGACTGAGCACAACTGCATGCAGCGTCGCATCGTGATGCAGAATTCGAGCAATTGGCCCGCCGCGGAACACCAGGTAGCCTTCGACTTCAGCCTGATAAAGCCGTTTCTCGAGATAGCGCTTGATCACAACCTGCTGTGCGGAGCCAGCGATGCGGCCCTTCCAGACTATCGATTTGCTCGACCCAGCGATTTGTTCAAGGGGCTGAAAAAGCCTCATTCCCGTCAGACTATCCAGCCACGTCTGAGTCTCTTGGGTGAGCTGATGTGCGCAAGCATCCGCCATCGGCTCGAGCGTTACGTTCCGAAAAACGCCTGCGCCACTCATACGCCGTTGACCAGAGAAAATTGATAACTGCGCCGAGCACGTTCCTCATCCACCTGCTCGCTGTAAAACTCAAGCCAAAATGCCAACGGGCTGTCATAGCGATCACAGACGTACCATTGGGATGCTGAGATGTTGATCAGTTCCCACACTTGCAACTCGCCCATGATCAACCGACTGAAATCCGCAAGGTCAACCCGAATGCCAAAGGGATACTGCTTGATCGCCGAGGCGCCCAGGCTTTCGACGCGGACAAACTCGACTCTGGAAACATCCAGGACAAAATCGATGCTTTGCGAGCCCTCTACCACTATTTGAATTACCAGCCTGCGGGCGCCCAATGGACGCCCGAGATAATGTGTCTGCGCCATGAGCACTTGGCCATAGGCCGTAATCGTCCATGTCCTGGCCATCGCGTCGAGATGAACCTTGAGTTCTTGCAGGCTGACTACTTCCCCTGCATTACGGGGGGGACTTTCTTGTTGCTCAGGTGGGTCATCCGTCAGGCTAATCCAGTGTGCGTTGTCACCCGGAAGCGCGGTGTTCACGTCGAAACTGTCGCCTGGCGCCAGCGCATACACCTTTCTGAGAAGCGACATCTGGCTCGCGATCTGCGCCAACTGACGGTTGCTCCACAAATGGTGGATTTTCTGCTTGGGATCGATGTAACCGTTACCGGCAATCAGCAACGTGACAGGCGCCTCAATTCTTCTCGAGGGCCGCGTCACGATCTCGTCCAATAACCTCAGCCCTGATATTCGGCCGTATTTCGGGTCCGCGACCGGCAACAGGTTGTCCAGCCCGATAGAACAACCATCAGCACTGGCCTGAAAGTTGTTGGTGACCACCATCACATTGGGCGGCGCAATGGTTCCGGCGTTGGCCTCGACATAGAAGCTGTCCGCTATTCGCGTGTCAGACTGAATGAACAGCGCCCGATCCCCGCTATCGCGAAGGTAGATTGATGCCACGCGATTGTCCCAGAACAATACATCCGTGCGCGGCATGTAAAAACGACAACGCAGCTCTCCGACTTCGAAATCCTGCTGGGTTTCAATGCAGAAAACGTGAAAACCACACTCTTGGAGCATTTCTCGCGCGACTAGGGGAAACAGTTCAGGCACATACACTCGGGTGCTGTTGAGTTTGTGCCGGTATACATTGTGCAAATGCGCTAGGGTCGCGGGGTGGAAGTGCTGCAGGTGCTCGGTCGTGAAGATGATCGCCTCCACTGCCGGCATCTGCGCGATCGACACCGTCCGTGAGGGGATTATCCGAAAACTGCAATGCGGGTCAGAGCCAAAGCCTTCCCCCAGTACCGGATCAATAAGCACATGTGTGCTGCCGGCGGTTACCGACCAGCTCTGATGGCCGATATTAATCAATTGCATGCCTTGACCTCCAGAGAGCCCATGGCACGGGTGATGATTTTGCCCAGCAATTGCGGGCTGCCGTTTTCACCGTAATAGCTGTAGAAAAATGGAATCAGCCCGTCAAAAATCCCGTGTTCGAACCAGGATTTGATCGAGACGCCCACAACGTCCCAGATCTGCGTATCACCCTCGGCCACGCCCATGAAGTCCACCAGCGGCATGCAGACACCGTAGGGATATTGCGCCATAAGTGCGTCGAGATTGGTCATTGGCTCGGCTTCGAATCTGCCACTGCACATGTCCAATGCATAACTGTGGCGCAGACCAAGCGCCTGCGATAAGAAACTGAAAACTATCCGGCGCTGGCCAAGCTTCTTGCCGCGGTAATGCGACATCTGCAAAGCCTTGCGACCGGTGATAAACAACATCAGGCTTTTCGCCAACCGATCGAGCTCGTCCTGACAACGGCGCAGTGTTTCGAAGTACTGCGCGGGTGAGTCGAAATCGGGTAACACCGAGGTGGCGACCTCGATGCAGCGCTTGCTGTCGATAAAGGTTTCCAGCTCCTCGATCAACAACTTGTGTTGAAGGTGATTGACCTTGATCCAGTCAATTGATTGGCTGACCGGGTCCGGCGCATCGAGCTCGATGTTTTCGCCGGGCAGAAGACCAATGACGTTGACGTCCAGGCTGAGCTGATTGGCCACCTGGCTGAGCATCGGCTGTTCGGAAAAGGGAAACGCGGCAAAACCGTCGAAACGCTTTATGAATCCGCCTCCGCACATGGCGATGTGTTCGGGTTGCGCAGGAAAGTCCTCCAGATAGGTAGTCAGCACCGAATTCAGTACACCAAGCCCTAGCGGGCCGGTCTTTCGATTGCTGTTCGGAGCATTTTTCGCCCAGTTTTCCAGCGATTGAAAAGCCCCCGGTGGCGACACCCGCGAATTGTTGGAAACAATGATCAGCTTCGGCGGCGCCACTTTTTCTTCGACGATATCGTTCTTGAACAGCTCCGACACCAGCGCATCCACCGCGATGAACACACCAGTCACAGGCCCCGCGGCCTCTTGCAGGTGAATCTGCGTGACCCGACTTTCCCAGAACGCAGTCTTCGGATCCGCCGGATAGAACTTCAGGCTCAAGTCCTTGACCACCAACGGTTCGGTGCTGTCGATTTCCGTCAGGCGGAAACCCAGGTCACGAATGCACTGCTTGACCGGTTCCACGATCGTCGCCCCCACCACAAACTGCGCGCTGCGCGGCAACAAATTAAGGGACTGAATATCAAAATGGTCGGAATGCTCGTGGCTCAGAAAAATCAGGTCAACATCCGCGAGGGCGCGATGATCTACGGATCTGGGAGGATAGATGTCGATGCGATACTGATCGACCAGACCAAAATCCTCACACAGCAGAGGGTCGATGAGGATTTTCGTAGCACCGTGCTCAATCAGCCACGTTTGATGGCCAATAAAAGTTGCCCGCATACATCGTTCCTCTCTTAGAGACGATATGACCTTGTGAATAAAAGCGTAATTCTGGAAAAGCAGGAAAATCCCTTCCCGCTTTTCGTTCAATGTCACTCAGCGGTGATAGGCACAGCTTTGTGCTTTGGTTTCCGAGACTTTTACTCGGGACTTTTTGATGGTTTCACGTAGCGCCTGAAGTTCTTCCTTGGTGAAGATTTCCTGGGCTTGTGGGGAGGACTGCGCAGTGGTGGTTTTAGTCATGACAGTTTCCTTGTCGATGTTGCGATGAATGATGGCCAGCGAACGCATCCCGGTTCGCTGTTTCGAATAAATAGCGCCGATCTCTTTCATTGTGCAAATTAGAAATGCGAGGAAACGCACTACAGCGTCCTACACCGCGGGCCGTAGGACCACGCTAACTCATTGATATTTCGGAAAACTTAATTAATCACTGACTGCTGTTTTGAGTAATTACGAAACAACGTGAAATATTTTTCTAAACCGCTCCATCTGCTTGTCTGCTCCCGGTGCTACATCCTTATGTAATTTTGTATTAGTGGGTTCCTGTCTTCAGTGCTAAAGGCGACACCCTTAAATTCGAACTTGATATGGACAGTTGAAAATCAACCAGGTTTTTCGCAGCATGCTGGAACGGCTGCGTCATCATTTGCGTCCATCGCGAGCACGCTCGCTCCTACAGCGTTTTCAGCAGTTCTGAGCCTTGGTTTGCCCTAGGATCTGATGCTTTTTTTGTCATGTAATGCTTGCTATACATCAGCCATCGACAAGCCCTTCGGGCATTAGGCCAGTGTGTGAACGCCCCTTGCAGCGCTCATCTAGACTTAATGATAGTCGTAGACAGAACCGAACACGTCGCTCTGGTGCAGCCGAATCAAGGGCCGCGTGGCAATCTGGCTTTTATGCCCCTTTAGAGGTGCGGCGAAGACCGTGCCGGGCACAACAAGATGCCCGCTCAGGGTGCCCTGGCCGACGGTTTGTAGATGCCACGATACCGTGACGTGGTGTAAATGCCGCAGCCGACACTTTCGGACAACCGACAACCACCTGGTTTGTCCGTGACTGTGAGGATTGCTGAATGCCTGATGAGATGTTGCACCTGCCTGTGGTCAACAGTCTGCTGGAGCGCCACAAGGGCTCTGCGGGTGCGCTGTTGCCCATTCTTCATGATATTCAGGAGAGCATCGGTTACATCCCCGATGTCGCCGTCCCCGAGATTGCCCATGCCCTCAACCTGAGTCAGGCCGAGGTTCGCGGGGTGATCAGTTTTTACCATGACTTCCGTACCGCACCGCCCGCGCGGCATATCCTGCGGTTGTRCCGGGCCGAGTCCTGCCAGAGCCGCGGTGCCGAGCAGTTGGCCGCGCAGTTGCGCGAGCGCCTGCAACTGGACGATCACGGCAGCAGCGCCGATGGCAGCATCAGTTTGCGTCCGGTGTATTGCCTTGGTGCTTGTGCCTGTTCGCCCGCTCTGGAGCTGGATGGCCGGGTGCATGCGCGGCTCAGTGCCGAGCGGCTGGATGCCCTGCTCGACGCTTGCCGGGAGGACGCATGATGCCGACGCTCTATCTGCCTTGTGATTCTCTTGCCTGTGCCGTGGGTGCCGATGAGGTCGCTGTGGCCCTGATCACTCAGGCCCGGGAACGCAATCTGCCGCTGGAGCTGCAGCGCACCAGTTCGCGCGGTCTGTATTGGCTGGAACCGCTGCTGGAAGTGGACAGCCCGCAAGGTCGTATCGGCTTCGGTCCGCTGACGGCGGCCGATGTGCCGTCGGTGCTTGATGCGCTGCAAGGCGAGCCATCCACGCATCCGCTGGCCTTGGGCCTGGTGGAAGAATTGTCTTATCTGAAGTCTCAACAACGCCTGTTGTTCGCCCGCGCCGGCATTACCCAGCCGCTGTCGCTGGAGGATTACCGGGCCCACGGCGGTTTCGAGGGTTTGACCCAGGCCATCGCCATTGGCGGCGAGCAGACCGCGACGGCAGTGTTCGATTCCGGCCTGCGTGGCCGTGGCGGCGCAGCCTTCCCCGCCGGGATTAAATGGCGCACGGTGCGTGGCACTCAGGCTGCGCAGAAGTACATTGTGTGCAACGCCGACGAAGGCGACTCCGGTACCTTTGCCGACCGCATGTTGATGGAAGGCGACCCCTTCCTGCTGATCGAAGGCATGGCGATTGCCGGCATTACCGTCGGCGCCACCTACGGCTACATCTATGTGCGCTCGGAATATCCGGATGCCGTGGCCACGCTGCGTGCAGCGTTGAACATCGCCCGAGATGCCGGTTACCTGGGCGCCGATGTCGGCGGCAGCGGCCAGGCCTTCGACATGGAAGTGCGCGTCGGTGCCGGTGCCTACATCTGCGGTGAAGAAACCGCGCTGCTGGACTCCCTCGAAGGCAAGCGCGGGATCGTTCGCGCCAAGCCACCGATTCCGGCGTTGCAGGGGTTGTTCGGCCTGCCGACGCTGGTGCACAACGTGCTGACCTTGGCCTCGGTGCCGCTGATTCTGGCCAAGGGTGCGCAGTTTTATCGCGATTACGGCATGGGTCGCTCGCTGGGCACCATGCCCTTCCAGTTGGCGGGCAATGTGCGTCGCGGCGGTCTGGTGGAACGGGCCTTTGGCCTGACCTTGCGGGAGCTGGTGGAAGACTACGGCGGCGGGACCGCCAGTGGCCGGCCGTTGAAGGCGGCACAGGTGGGTGGCCCGCTCGGCGCCTGGGTGCCACCTTCGCAATTCGACACGCCGCTGGATTACGAAGCCTTTATGGCCATCGGCGCGATGCTCGGTCACGGTGGTGTAGTGGTGGCTGACGACACACTGGACATGGCCCGCATGGCACGCTTCGCCATGCAGTTCTGCGCCGAGGAATCCTGTGGCAAATGCACGCCTTGTCGTATCGGTTCGACCCGTGGCGTCGAGGTGATCGACCGCCTGCTGGCCGCGCCAGACCAAAACAGTCGTGATGAGCAGGTGATCATCCTCAAGGACCTGTGCGACACCCTGCAATACGGTTCGCTGTGCGCGTTGGGCGGCATGACGTCTTATCCCGTGGCCAGCGCCCTCAAGCACTTCCCCGCTGACTTCGGTCTGCAAGCCTCGGAGGCCGAGCAATGATCACTCTCTTCGACCCGAAAACCGATATCGACCTCGGTACGCCGGCCCGCGACAGTCAGGTACAAGTCACCCTGAACATCGACGGCCGCAGCATCAGCGTGCCCGAAGGCACCTCGGTGATGCACGCCGCCGCGTTGCTGGGCACCACCATTCCCAAACTCTGTGCCACCGACAGCCTGGAACCTTTTGGCTCCTGCCGCATGTGCCTGGTGGAGATCGACGGCATGCGCGGTTATCCGGCGTCCTGCACCACGCCGGTCAGCGAAGGCATGAGCGTGCACACCCAGACGCCCAAGCTCGCGACCCTGCGCCGCAACGTCATGGAGTTGTACATCTCCGATCACCCGCTGGACTGCCTGACCTGCTCGGCCAACGGCAACTGCGAGCTGCAAACCGTCGCCGGCCAGGTTGGCCTGCGGGAAGTGCGTTATGGCTATGAAGGCGAGAACCATCTGGAGGACGTGAAAGACACCTCCAACCCCTATTTCGACTACGACCCGAGCAAGTGCATCGTCTGCAACCGCTGCGTGCGCGCCTGCGAAGAAACCCAGGGCACCTTTGCCCTGACCATTACCGGACGCGGTTTCGAATCCCGCGTGGCCGCTGCCGGTGGCGAGAATTTCCTCGACTCGGAATGCGTGTCCTGCGGCGCCTGTGTGCAAGCCTGCCCCACCGCGACCCTGATGGAAAAAAGCGTGGTCGAACTGGGCCAGCCCGAACGCAGCGTGATCACCACCTGTGCCTATTGCGGCGTGGGCTGCTCGTTCCGTGCCGAGATGAAAGGCGACCAACTGGTGCGCATGGTTCCCGACAAGAACGGCCAGGCCAACCACGGCCACTCCTGCGTCAAGGGGCGCTTCGCCTGGGGCTACGCCACCCACCCGGATCGCATCACCAAGCCGATGATCCGCAAGCACATCAGCGACCCTTGGCAGGAAGTCAGCTGGGATGAAGCAGTGACCTACGCCGCCAGTGAATTCCGCCGCTTGCAGCAAAAATATGGCCGCGACTCCATTGGCGGCATCACCTCCAGCCGCTGCACCAACGAAGAAACCTACCTGGTGCAAAAACTGGTGCGCGCCGCCTTCGGCAACAACAACGTCGACACCTGCGCGCGGGTCTGCCACTCGCCGACCGGTTATGGCCTGAAGCAAACGTTGGGCGAGTCCGCCGGCACCCAGAGTTTCGACTCGGTGATGCAGGCCGACGTGATCCTGGTGATGGGCGCCAACCCCAGCGACGCCCACCCGGTGTTCGCCTCCCAGCTCAAACGCCGCCTGCGTGAAGGCGCGCGGCTGATCGTCATCGACCCTCGACGCATTGATCTGGTGGATACGGTGCATGCCCGCGCCGAGTATCACCTGGCCCTGCGCCCCGGCACCAACGTCGCCATGCTCAACGCCTTGGCTCATGTGATTGTCACTGAAGGACTGCTCAACCAGGCCTTTATCGACGCCCGTTGCGAGGGTAGCGATTTCGCGATCTGGAGTGAGTTTGTCAGCCGTGCGGAAAACTCGCCGGAAGCCCTTGGCCCTGTCTGCGGTGTAGCCGCTGCCGACATCCGTGCCGCTGCGCGCCTGTATGCCACCGGTGGCAATGCGGCGATCTACTATGGCCTGGGTGTCACCGAGCACAGCCAGGGCAGTACTTCGGTGATGGGCATCGCCAACCTGGCCATGGCCACCGGCAACATCGGCCGCGAAGGCGTGGGCGTGAACCCGCTGCGTGGACAGAACAACGTCCAGGGCTCCTGCGACATGGGCTCCTTCCCCCATGAGCTGCCCGGCTACCGGCACGTCTCCAACGAGGTGGTACGAGCGCAGTTCGAACAGGCCTGGAACGTCACCCTGCAACCCGACCCGGGCCTGCGTATCCCCAACATGTTCGAGGCAGCCTTGGGTGGCAGCTTCAAGGGCCTGTATTGCCAGGGCGAAGACATCGCCCAGAGCGACCCCAATACCCAGCACGTCACCGCGGCTCTGTCGGCCATGGAATGCATAGTGGTGCAGGACATTTTCCTCAACGAAACCGCCAAGTTCGCCCACGTGTTCCTGCCGGGCTGCTCGTTCCTGGAAAAAGACGGCACCTTCACCAACGCCGAGCGACGCATCTCCCGGGTGCGCAAGGTCATGGACCCCCTGGGCGGCAAGGCCGACTGGGAAGGCACGGTGGCCCTGGCCAATGCCTTGGGCTACCCGATGAATTACCAGCATCCATCGCAAATCATGGATGAAATCGCCAGCCTGACGCCGACCTTCACCAACGTCAGCTACGCCGAACTTGAGCGCCATGGCAGCCTGCAATGGCCGTGCAACGCCGAGGCACCAGACGGCACGCCGACCATGCACATCGAAGAATTCGTGCGTGGCAAGGGGCGCTTCATGCTCACCGGCTACGTGCCCACCGAGGAAAAGGTCAACAGTCGCTATCCGCTGCTGCTGACCACCGGGCGCATCCTCAGCCAGTACAACGTCGGCGCCCAGACCCGGCGTACCGACAACGTCGCCTGGCATGACGAAGACCGCCTGGAAATCCACCCGAGCGACGCCGAGAGCCGTGGCATCAACGAAGGTGACTGGGTCGGCATCGGCAGCCGCGCCGGGCAGACCGTGCTGCGTGCGCGGATTACCGAACGGGTCGCCCCGGGCGTGGTGTACACCACCTTCCACTTCCCGGAGTCGGGCGCCAACGTCATCACCACCGACAACTCCGACTGGGCCACCAACTGTCCGGAGTACAAGGTCACCGCCGTGGAGGTCAGCCGCGTGTACCACCCTTCGGAGTGGCAGAAGCGCTTCCAGGAATTCAGCGACGAACAACAGCGCCTGCTTGATGCTCGTCGCCAGGAACGCGGGACCAAAGCCGAGGTGCGCCGATGAGTACGGACAACCTGATCAAGATGGCCAACCAGATTGCCCAGTACTTTGCCAGCCAGCCGGACCAGCAACAGGCGGTGCTCAGCGTGCGCAATCATATGCAGATGTACTGGGCGCCCAGCATGCGCAAGGAATTGCTGGCCTGGCAGACGGAGCATCAAGGGGCGGATTTGCACCCGCTGGTGCAGGCGGCGGTGACTGGGGCGGGTTGGGAGGCTTAGTCTTGGACGATCCCGACCGAACAGCTAAACAACTGTAGGAGCGAGCCTGCTCGCGATAGCGGTGTATCAGCCAGCACAAATGCTGAATGTTACGCAGCCATCGCGAGCAGGCTCGCTCCTACAGGGGGATTTGTGTTGTGGTTGGGATTTGCCCTACTCATCCCCCTTCCGCGCCGCCGTCACGGTCACTTCAATCGCCCGCACACTGATCGCCGCGAACGTCGCGGTCATCAGTACGCCGTTGAAACCCAGCAACACTGCCAGCACTCGCGAGACGCCCAATTTGGGCACCAGTTCTCCATAGCCGATGGTCAGGCCCGTCACGAAGGCGAAGTAGACACCGTCATCCGGGCTCCATCCTTCCAGTTGGGCGATGATGAGGCCGAACGCAATGATCACTATCAGCAGTATCGAGAAGATCGGCCACACCACTTTGAAATAGAACCAGACGGCTTTGTAGAACTCGTGGCGGACGTTTGATGCACGGGTGAAGTTCATGTCGTGGGCTTCCTGGGATTTGACTGACCGGCAATTGAATACGCGGCGGTTCAATACCCCGTTCAGCTTGGCACAAGCGCTGAAAACCGCGACCGACGGGGCGTTATCTTTGGCGAGGACTATGACAAAGATGACGCCCCGCAAACTATCCAGAAACCGCCTGGTGACGGTGGATTCTTGTAGGAACGAGCCTGCTCGCGATGGTCGTTAACGATTACGCGTGTTTACTGGTTAAACGCGGCGCTCTCCAGTCCATCGCGAGCAGGCTCGCTCCTACAACAACAGCAGCAGCGGCAGGTTTATCCCTCAGTTCGCTTCAGTTTCCCGGATCAGCTTCTTGTTGATCTTGCCGACGCTGGTCTTGGGGATTTCGGTCACGAACTTGAACTGCTTGGGGATCGCCCATTTGTTGATGCGCCCGCCGTCAACGAAAGCTTGCAAATGCACCTCCAGAATCTTGCGGTCGAGGTAATGCCCCGGTTCGCAGACGACCATGGCCATCGGGCGTTCACCCCATTGTTCGTCGGCAATGCCCACCACGGCGACGGACATCACGCCCGGGTGTTCGCTGATCAGGCTTTCCAGTTCAAGAGAGCTGATCCACTCGCCGCCGGTCTTGATCACGTCCTTGATGCGGTCCTTGATTTCCACGCCGCCCAGCTTGTCGATCGAGGCCATGTCTCCGGTGTGCAACCAGCCGTTGTGCCACAGCTCCGCACCTTTGTCCGGGGCTTTCAGGTAGCCCTGGGTCAGCCACGGCGCGCGCACCACGATCTCGCCCAGGGACTCGCCGTCATGGGCCACGTCATTGCCGTCGGCGTCGATGATCTTCAGGTCGACCATCGGCACCGGCGTGCCGGTCTTGATGCGGATCGGCAGTTGCGCTTCGGCGGACAGTTGCAGGTCTTCATCACGCAGGTACGTCAGGCACAGCAACGGACAGGTCTCGGACATGCCGTAGCCGGCGTGTACCACCATGCCTTTGGCATTGGCTTCGCTGGCCACGCCCAGGGTCAGCGCGCTGCCACCCAGGAGCATTTTCCAGCCGTCGAAACGGGTCGCCTTGCCTTCCTCGCAATTGAGGATCATCTGCAAAATGGTCGGCACGCAGTGGGAGAACGTCACCTTCTCTTCGCGGTACAACCTGACCAGGCTGTTGGGTTCGTAGCGGCCGGGGTAGACCTGCTTGATACCCATCAGGGTCGCGACATACGGCACGCCCCACGCATGCACGTGGAACATCGGCGTGATCGGCATGTACACGTCATCGGAACGCAGCAGCGGCTGGCCCTGATAGGCGCCCAGGGTGCCGACGGCATTCAGGGTGTGCAGGACCAGTTGGCGGTGCGTGAAGTACACGCCTTTCGGGTCACCGGTGGTGCCGGTGGTGTAGAACAGCGTGGCGACCGAGTTCTCGTCGAAATCTGGGAAGTCGTACTGGTCCGGGGCCAGGGACAGCAGGTGTTCGTATTCGCCCAGCACCGGCAGCGAGGTCGTGGTCGCTTCATCGTCGGTGAGTTGCAGGTAGCCTTTTACGGTTTCCAGCCGTCCGTGGATCTGCTCGACCAGGGGCAGGAAATCATCATGCACCAGCACCAGGTCATCCTCGGCGTGGTTCATGGTGAACAGCACCTGCTCCGGCGACAGGCGAATGTTCACCGTGTGCAGCACCGCGCCGATCATCGGCACGGCGAAGAAGCACTCCAGGTAACGGTGGCTGTCCCAGTCGAGCAGCGCCACAGTGTCACCGGCCTTGACCCCGGCCGCCGTCAGCGCATTGGCCAGGCGGCGAATACGCTTGTTGAGGGTCTGGTAGCTGTAACGCAGCTTGTCGGCGTAGACGATTTCCCGACCCGGCTGGTAGCGCACGCCGGACAGCAGCATTTGCTTGATCAGCAAGGGATAGGCATAAGCGCCGTCGGCGGGCGGGATTATTTTTGTCGCCATCATGATTAAGGTTCCTTGTCCTTTCGATCAGAACTGATCGGCTTGCAGCTCGTAAAGGCAGTCGCTGCCGGCCTTGGCCGATGCGCTCAACGAGTGGATACGCGGCAGTAACCGGGCGAAATAGAAACGCGCGGTGGCCAGTTTGCTGATGTAGAAATCGTCCTCGGCATCGCCGCTCATGACGACCTTGGCCATGCGTGCCCACATGTAGGCGTACGCGGTGTAGCCGAACACGTGCAGGTACTCGACCGAGGCCGCGCCGATTTCGTTCGGGTTGTTTTGTGCCCGGTCGAGCAGCCACGCGGTCAGCTCGTCGAGGGTGTCGACGGCGGCGTTCAACGGCTGGGTGAACTCGCCGAGATCAGCGCCAGCGCTGGCGGTGAATTCGCGGATTTCCGAAGCGAACAAGCGGTACAGCGCCCCGCCGCTACCAACGATCTTGCGCCCGGCCAGGTCCAGGGACTGGATGCCGTTAGTGCCTTCGTAGATCTGGGTGATGCGCACGTCACGCACCAGTTGCTCCTGGCCCCATTCGCGGATGTAGCCGTGGCCACCGAATACCATCTGACCGTGCAAAGTGGTTTCCAGGCCCATATCGGTTAGGAAGGCCTTGGCCACCGGGGTCAGCAGCGATACCAGATCCTGCGCGCGTTGGCGTGTCGGTGCGTCTTCGCTGTACTTGGCGATGTCCAGTTGCAGGGCCACGTAGCTGGAGAACGCACGGCCGCCTTCGTTCAAGGCTTTCATGGTCAACAGCATGCGGCGCACGTCCGGGTGGACGATGATCGGGTCGGCCGMTTTGTCCTTGTGCTGCGCGCCGGTCGGTGCGCGGCTTTGCAGGCGGTCACGGGCGTATGCGACGGCGTTCTGGTACGAACGCTCACCCTGCGCCAGGCCCTGGATGCCCACGCCCAGACGCTCGTAGTTCATCATGGTGAACATGGCCGCCAGGCCCTTGTTTGGCGCGTCGACGATCCAGCCGGTGGCGCCGTCGAAGTTCATCACGCAGGTGGCGGAGGCCTTGATGCCCATCTTGTGTTCGATGGAACCGCAGGACAGCGCGTTGTTTTCACCCAGCGAACCGTCGGCGTTGACCAGCACTTTCGGTACCAGGAACAGCGAGATGCCTTTCGGCCCGGCCGGTGCATCGGGCAGGCGAGCCAGCACCAGATGGATGATGTTTTCGGTCAGGTCGTGCTCGCCGCCGGTGATGAAGATCTTGCTACCACTGACCTTGTAGCTGCCATCGGCCTGGGGTTCGGCCTTGGTGCGGATCAGGCCCAGGTCGGTACCGGAATGGGCTTCGGTCAGGCACATCGAACCGGTCCAGGTGCCGGCGTACATGTTCGGCAAGTAAGCCGCTTTCAGTTCTTCGCTGGCGTGGGCCTTGATCGACAGGCAGGCGCCGGCGGTCAGCATCGGGTACAGGCCGAACGACAGACTGGCCGAGTTGACCATCTCTTCGACCTGCGCCGAAATCGCCTTGGGCATGCCCATGCCGCCGTACTGCGGATCACCGCCGACACCCACCCAACCGCCTTCGGCGAAGGCTTGATAGGCCTGGGCAAAACCGTCCGGGGCGGTGACCGCGCCGTCGTTCCAGGTGCAGCCCTGTTCGTCGCTGGCGCGGTTCAGTGGCGCGATCACTTCGCCGCTGATCTTGCCGGCCTCTTCGAGGATGGCGGCGGCGGTTTCCTCATCGATCACCTCGGCCAGGCCGGGCAATTGTGCCCAGAGCCGGGACACCTGGAAAACCTCGTTGAGTACGAAGCGCATGTCGCGCAGGGGAGCTTTGTAATCAGACATCTTGGCTTACTCGGAAGTGGTCACGGCATGGGGCATGCCGGGACGTTCAGTGGATTCAGCGTTTTCGGTTACCGCGACAGAACCGGGCTGAGGGGCCCGTTCGCGCAGCAGGAACCAGGACAGGGCCGGAATCAGGATCAGCGCGCCGAGCATGTTCCACAGGAACATGAAGGTCAGCAGGATGCCCATGTCGGCCTGGAACTTGATCGGCGACCACACCCAGCACACCACGCCGGCGGCAAGGGTGATGCCCACCAGCCCGACCACTCTGCCTGTGAACGACACGGCATTGCGGTAAGCCTGGGACAACGGCAAGCCCTGGCGCTGGAAGTGCAACTGCACGCTGAGCAGGTACAAGGCGTAGTCGACGCCGATGCCCACGCCGAGGGCGATCACCGRCAGGGTCGCGACTTTCACGCCGATGCCCATGGCCACCATCAAGGCTTCGCAGAGGATCGAGGTCAGCACCAGCGGCAACAGCGCCACCAGCGTGGCGCGCCAGCTGCGGAAGGTGATCAGGCAGAACAGCGTCACCGCCGCATACACGTACAGCAGCATGGTGCGATTGGCTTCGCGCACCACGATGTTGGTCGCGGCTTCAATACCGGCAGTACCGGCGGCGAGCAGGAACTGGCGATCCGCGGTGCTGTTTTCCTTGGCGAACTTGTCGGCAATCGCCACCACCGCGTCCAGGGTTTCGGCCTTGTGATCCTTGAGGAAGGTGATCACCGGCATCAGCGAACAATCGGTGTTGAACAGCTCCGGCGAGTTGACCGAGGCCTGTTGCGCGGCGTAGTTGAGCACGTCCTGGTTGCGCTGGATGCTGTTGAGCTTAGGGTTGCCTTCATAAGTGCCGGCGGTGATCTGACGTACCGCGTTGACCAAGGACGCAGTCGCCTGCACACCCGGATACTGTTGCAGCTCCCAGGCCAGGCGGTCGGCGAGGACCAGGGTCTGGTAGTTCAGGCAGCCTTCCGGCGCGGTCTTGATCATCACCGCGAACAGGTCGCTGGACAGCGCGTAATGCTGGGTGATGTAGGCGTTGTCGCGGTTGTAGCGCGAGTCGGCGCGCAACTCCGGCGCCCCGCTGTCGAGGTCGCCGATCTTCAGGTTCAGGCTGACCACATAGCCGCCAATGCCCATCAAGATGGCGACCAGCACGGCACCGGTGGCCCACTTGGCGGTGGTGAAGCGATCGAGCGCGTCCCACAGTCTGCCGAAGCCTTTGTGCGTCTCTGCGCGGTTGTCGATTTTCAGCGCACGCTCGGCGGCCTTGGCGCCGACTCCGACGTAGGACAGCGCCACCGGCATCAGCAACAGCGAGGTGAAGATCAGTACAGCGACACCGATGCTGGCGGTGATTGCCAGGTCCTGGATCACCGGAATGTCGATCAACATCAACACGGCGAAGCCCACGGCATCGGCCAGCAGTGCGGTGACACCGGCGATGAACAGACGGCGGAAGGTGTAGCGCGCGGCGATCAGTTTGTGGGTGCCACGGGCGATGTCCTGCATGATGCCGTTCATCTTCTGCGCCGCGTGGGACACACCGATGGCGAAGATCAGGAACGGCACCAGCACCGAGTACGGGTCGATGGCGTAGCCGAGCCAGGCGACGATGCCCAGTTGCCAGACCACCGCGATCAGCGAGCAGCCGACCACCAGCAGGGTGCTGCGCACGCATCGGGTGTAGGCGTAGATGATGATCAGCGAAGTGACCACGGCCAGGCCGAAGAACATCATCACCTGGATCAGGCCGTCGATCAGGTCGCCCATGAGCTTGGCGAAGCCGATTACCCGGACCTTGTAATGGCCGGTGCCTTCGACCCCGGATTTACGCGCAGCGCTGTCACCGACGTATTCGATCTTGTCGCGCAACTGCTCTTCGAGCATCTGCGAGAAGGCGTGGTAGTTGATGCGTTGGCCACCGGCCGCGGCTTTGTCCATCAGCGGCACGATCAGCATGGTCGACTTGAAGTCGCTGGCCACCAGACTGCCAACGATGCCGGCGCGGGAAATGTTCTGACGCAGCTGTTCAATGTCGGTGGGCGAGCCCTGATAACTGTCGGGCATCACCGGGCCACCCTGGAAACCGTCCTCGGTGACTTCGGTCCAGCGCACGGCCGGGCTCCACAGCGACTTCATCCAGGCGCGGTCGACGCCTTCGGTGAGGAACAGCTGGTCGTTGACCTGCTTGAGCACGTCGAGGTATTGCGGATCGAAAATATCGCCCTGGGTGTTCTCGACCACCACCCGCACCGAGTTGCCCAGACCGCGCAGCGACTGGCGGTTTTCCAGGAAGTTCTGGATGTAGGGCTGGCTCTGCGGAATCATTTTTTCGAAGCTGGGGCGCAACTCCAGGCGAGTCACGGCCATGAAGCCCAGCACCACGGTGGCGAGCGCCATCAGCAGCATGAACAGCGGCCGGTAGTTGAACACCAGCCGTTCGAGGAGGTTGCCGGAGCGCTGGTCGAAATCCCGCAGTTCGCGGATCACCGGCATGGCGTCTTGTTTGATATTGCCCATGTCTGGGTTCTCGCTCTTAGGGTTCGAGGGCTGGGTCGGCGGACAGCGTCCGGGCACCACGGCTGCCGGCCAGCACCAAGGCGCCAGCGGCGGACTGGGCGGCACCGGCGACCGGGGTCGGTGCCGGTTGCCGCACCAGATGCAACTGCGCACCCGTCCCCTGGCTGACCAGCATCTGCCCGCCCTGGGTGAACAAGCGATAGTTGCCACGGGCATCGATCAGGCCCGCGGTGATGCTGACGTGCAGGCCGCTGTCCAGCGCAGTCCAGCTCTGGCCGCCGTCGGTGCTGCGCAGCACGTTGCCGCGCAGGCCGTAGATCAGCACTTCGCCAGGCTTGCCGAGCACGCCGAAGAAGCTGCCTTGATAAGGCGTCGGCATGGCATTGAAGCGTTGGGCGCTGTCGTCCCACTTGAGCAACAGGCCTTGCTCGCCAGCGATGTACACACTGTCACCGGTGGAGGCGATGGCGTTGAGGTGGAAACCTTGCGGGTTGTCAGTGCGGTCCTGGAATGGCGTCCAGGTCAGGCCACCATCGTCGGTGCGCAGGATCAGGTTGAATACGCCGACCACATAGCCGGTTTTGTCGTTGGCGAACCAGACGTCGAGCAGCGGTTTGTCCGCGCCCTGATCGGCTAGTCGTTGGCCTTCCATAGCCAACTGGGGCCATTGCTCATTGCCCGGTTCGGCGCTGGCCAGCGCCGTGTAATGCTTGACCAGCAAGGCGCCGATCTGGCGACCGTCGAGTTGCTTGTGCCAGGTCGCACCAGCGTCAATGCTGTGCAGCACTACGCCGTCATTACCCACCGCCCAGCCCTGGGTGGTGGTCGGAAAATTCACCGCAGTGAGATCGGCACTGACCGGCACGGCGGCCTGCTGCCAATGCTTGCCGGCATCATCGGAAAACAGAATATGGCCACGCTGGCCGACGGCGATCACGCGCCCGCCGGCGCGGGCCATGCCGGACAAAGGGCTGTTGATCGCCAAGGCGCTGACCCTGGCGGGCAGGTCCAGCACATCGACGTAATTGGCCGCCTGGGCGATGCCGTGCGACAGGCCGAGCACGACACCAAACGCCAGCCGCAAAATATTATTTTTATACGAACACATACTGCGTCCTCATCGGAAAACCGCGCCACACCTCGCGCCGTGCAGCTCATGTGGGAGCGTTTGCTTGCGGTTGGCTTAGCGAATGCCGGCGCCGGCCAGGGATTCCGAAGACCACTGCGCCTTGGAGAGCGGCTCGATGTACTTAATGCCGCCGTAAGGGCCGACTACACCGTTGATGTTGTACGAACCACCGACCAGGTCGTAGATCATGAAGGGCGTCGAATCCGGAACCTGCTTGTCGTAGCTCTGGCTCAGGAAGGCAAACGAACCACGATAGAGC
>NZ_JBGCUL010000315.1:0-4896 GCF_054177685.1 Pseudomonas sp. P5_A2_2 | reverse complement strand
ATGTTGAATGTGATGGCCTCATCGCGAGCAAGCTCGCTCCCACAGTTTCTATCGCATAATGGCGAGCCTCGATGGTGTGTCAGGGTGTTCTTCAGGGGATGCAGGAATTGTTGATCTGGCGGACATGGTGCTTTGTGTTGATCGTCCTGTTGTCTGGCTGCGGCAGCAGTGACCCCCTCGAAACCTTCGGCGGCCCGACCATGGGCAGCACTTATTCGATCAAGTATGTGCGCCATGCCGGCCTTCCGGCGCCGGACGAGGTCCGCGCCCAGGTTGAGCAGATCCTCGCTGACATTGATCGGCAAATGTCGACCTACCGCAGCGACTCGGACATCGAGCGCTTCAATGCATTACCGGCCAACCGCTGTCAGGCAATGCCGGCGTCGATTCTCGAATTGGTCCGCGTGGGCGAGCGACTGTCAGTGCAAAGCGACGGTTCCTACGACCTGACGGTGGAGCCGCTGCTGAACCTCTGGGGATTTGGTCCGCAGGCTCGCGGGGAAAAAGTCCCGACCGCTGAAGCGCTCGCCGAAGCCCGCCAGCGCGTCGGCCATGAACACTTGCGTATCGATGGCGACCAGTTGTGCAAGGATGCCCCCGTCGAGGTCGACTTCAACAGCATCGCCGCCGGTTATGCGGTGGACACGATTGCCGCAAGACTCGAGGTGATGGGCATCCATGACTACCTCGCCGAGGCCACGGGTGAGCTCAAGGCGTCCGGCAGGAAGGCCGACGGCTCGCCATGGCGCATCGCCCTGGAAGAGCCGCGGGATGATCGGCAGGTGGCCGAGCGCGTCATTGTCGTCGACGGCTATGGCCTGTCCACCTCCGGCGACTATCGTAATTACTTCGAGCAGGACGGCCAGCGTTTTTCCCACACCTTCGATGCGCGCACCGGTGCGCCGGTCTCACATAACCTGGCATCGGTCACGGTGATTCATCCTTCGGCGTTGATGGCCGATGGCTTATCGACGCTGTTGTTGATACTTGGCCCGGAGCGCGGTTGGGACTACGCAGAGAAACACGATATCGGTGCATTTTTTGTGATTCGTGCCGATACAGGTTTCGTCACGCGCAGCAATCACGCTTTTGAGCGCATCAATGGCAAAAAAACCGAATGATTTCGGCGATTTGAGCATTGAAAACTGGCGTTGTAGCGCAGGCAAAAGTAGCCTACGACGCGACCAAGGGTTAATGTGCGCGGCGTTGACGCTTCTATAGACTGTGTCCGGGTTCTGTACTGGCCCCAAATTGTTCCTTCATGCCACGCATTGGCGTGATTTAGCCGCAGGCGCCGAGGGTGCCGCGGCCTGTTCTGAGGAGTACGCATGGCTGTCTACAACTACGACGTGGTGGTGCTGGGTTCCGGCCCGGCGGGGGAAGGCGCGGCAATGAACGCCGCCAAGGCAGGGCGCAAGGTCGCGATGGTCGATAGCCGTCGCCAGGTCGGCGGCAACTGCACTCACTTGGGCACCATCCCGTCCAAGGCACTGCGTCACTCGGTGCGGCAGATCATGCAGTTCAACACCAACACGATGTTCCGGGCCATTGGTGAGCCACGCTGGTTCTCCTTCCCGGACGTGTTGAAAAGCGCCGAGAAAGTCATTTCCAAACAAGTCGCTTCGCGTACCGGCTACTACGCCCGTAACCGCGTCGACGTGTTCTTCGGCACCGGCAGCTTCGCCGACGAGCAAACCATCGAAGTGGTCTGCGCCAACGGCGTGGTCGAAAAACTGGTGGCCAAGCACATCATCATCGCCACCGGTTCGCGTCCTTATCGCCCGGCGGACATCGATTTCCACCACCCGCGTATCTACGATAGCGACACCATCCTCAGCCTCGGCCACACTCCGCGCAAACTCATCGTCTACGGCGCCGGCGTGATCGGTTGCGAATATGCCTCGATCTTCAGCGGTCTGGGGGTATTGGTTGAACTGGTGGACAACCGTGGTCAGTTGCTGAGCTTCCTCGACTCGGAAATCTCCCAGGCCCTGAGCTACCACTTCAGCAACAACAACATCACGGTTCGCCATAACGAAGACTATGACCGCGTCGAAGGCGTGGACAATGGCGTGATCCTGCACCTCAAGTCCGGCAAGAAGATCAAGGCCGACGCCTTGCTCTGGTGCAACGGTCGTACCGGCAACACCGATCAGTTGGGTTTGGAAAACATCGGCGTGAAGGTCAACAGCCGTGGCCAGATCGAAGTCGACGAGGCGTACCGCACTTGCGTGCCGAACATCTATGGCGCCGGTGACGTGATCGGCTGGCCGAGCCTGGCCAGTGCCGCCCACGACCAGGGCCGTTCGGCCGCTGGCAGCATCGTCGATAACGGCAGCTGGCGTTTCGTGAATGACGTGCCGACCGGCATCTACACCATTCCGGAGATCAGCTCGATCGGCAAGAACGAGCAGGAGCTGACCCAGGCCAAGGTGCCGTATGAAGTCGGCAAGGCGTTCTTCAAGAGCATGGCGCGGGCGCAGATCGCCGGTGAGCCGCAAGGCATGCTGAAAATCCTGTTCCACCGTGAAACCCTGGAAGTGCTGGGCGTTCACTGCTTCGGTTATCAGGCGTCGGAGATCGTGCACATCGGTCAGGCGATCATGAACCAGCCGGGCGAACTGAACACGCTGAAGTACTTCGTCAACACCACGTTTAACTACCCGACCATGGCCGAAGCCTATCGGGTAGCCGCGTACGATGGCCTCAACCGGCTTTTTTGAGCGGCTCCGGCCGGTGGCCTGAGCCGGCCGGGGAGACCGATTTCAGCAATTCTCGAGCGTGGCAGTGGCCAAACCGGGAAAGTCTGTAATCAGGCTGTCAACGCCGAAGTCGGCGAGTCTGCGCATCAGCGCGGGCTCGTTGACGGTCCACACCGACACATGCAACCCCTGACGCTGCGCCCTTTGCAGGCGTTCCGGCGTGCACAGGGTCCAGTTCAGCGCCAGAATCTCACAGCCATAGCTGGCCGCGACCTTCAGCGGGTCGAGCCAGGCGTACTCGGCTACCAGCCCGCGGGATACGTCCGGCACCAACTCCAGCGCCGCCTTGAGCACTTCACGGGAACTCGAGGTGATGGTCACCTTGTCCATCAGGCCATGACGCTGCACCATTTCGCGAATTGCCAGCACGGTGGTCGCGGCACGCATYCGTGATGCGCTTTTGACTTCCAGCTGCCAGTGATCGAAGTCGCACTTTTCGAACAGTTCTTCCAGCGTCGGAATCGGGCACGGCTTCACCCAGCCCGGGCCGCCCTTGCGTGCGTCATAGGTCACAAGCTCGGCCGCCGTGTGTTCGACGACCTTGCCGCGACGGTCAGTGGTGCGTTTGAGGGTCGGGTCGTGGATGACCATCAGTTCGCCATCCATGGACAGGTGCAGGTCCAGTTCGCAGCGACGCACGCCGTGCTTGAGACATTCCTGAAAGCTGGTCAGGGTGTTTTCCGGTGCTTCGCCCTTGGCGCCGCGATGGCCGTAGATGAGGGTCACGGTTCTTCCTTAAATTAATTGCCTGATTCGAGTTGTTCGCGGGCCAGTCGTCGTTCCTGGGCCTGCTTTTGCAAGATGTGGCGGGCCAGCAGTTGGCGTTGGGCGTCGGTCAGGTGTTCGAACTCGGTGCCAACGTCATAGCCATCGCCCTTGCGGTCGCAATGGGTGACGCGAGCGCGCAGCAGCAGGCCCAGGGCTTGCGGCATCAGCACCAGCTTGACCGACAGGCGTGCGCCAGCGGCGATGGGCGCTGGATGCTGAAAGTCGATGCCGCCTTCGGAAATGATCACCGGCCGCGGTTCGCCGATCTGCCCGAGCACTGTCAGGGCGACGACCTGACTCAGCAAATCGATGCGTTTGTTCTGGGATTTGAGGAATGCGGCGGTCGTGCGGTCGCGTTCGCTGATCTGGCGCAACAGGTGTTGCGACTCGAATTCGCTCAGGTGCAGCTCGCTGAGCAAGTTGAAGAGTGGGGAAGCATCCTGCAACACTTCCTGGCCTGTGGCTTCAGCAGCGGACAGGGGCCGAATTTCCAGTGCGATCGTGTCCTCGATACGGTAGTATTCGCGGCGATCTTCTTCATCTAATGTCGACATGGCGAACCCATGGTAGCGGCGGTGGTCTGAGTGTAAAGCTGGTTATCGACCCCCGCCACAAGGACGTTCCTTTTCCCTCCGAACAAGCCCCGACATGTTCAGACCTCTCTTCGTATTTATCGGCACGCGTTACACCCGTGCAAAGCGTCGCAATCATTTTGTGTCATTCATTTCCCTGACTTCGATGATCGGGCTCGCCCTTGGCGTGGTCGTGATGATCGTGGTGCTGTCGGTGATGAACGGCTTCGATCATGAGATGCGCACCCGCGTGCTGGGCATGGTGCCCCACGCGACCATCGAGTCCGGCGAGCCGATCAGCGATTGGCAAAGCCTGGCGGCCAAGGTCAAGCAGAACCCGCAGGTGGCGGCCGTGGCGCCGTTTACGCAAATGCAGGGCTTGCTGACCAATAACGGCAAGGTCTCGAAAGTGCTGCTCAATGCCATCGACCCGGCGCAAGAGCGCCAGGTGTCGATCATTGATCACTTCATGACCCAGGGAAAACTCGACGACCTGGTGCCGGGCGAGTTCGGCATCGTCATCGGCGACAAGGCCGCGGCCAAGCTCGGTGCCGCGATCGGCGACAAGCTGACGTTCGTGGCACCGGAAGTCACCGTGACCCCGGCCGGGATGTTCCCGCGCATGAAGCGCTTTACCGTGGTCGGCATCTTCCATGTCGGTGCCGGTGAGCTCGATGGCTATCTGGGCGTCACCAACCTGCAGGATCTGGCCCGGCTGCACCGCTGGAAGCCGGATCAGGTCCAGGGCCTGCGCCTGAAGTTCGACGATCTGTTCCAGGCACCGCGCACTGCGT
>NZ_JBGCUL010000314.1:0-4899 GCF_054177685.1 Pseudomonas sp. P5_A2_2 | reverse complement strand
AGGCAAGGTTGATCAATGCATCGGGACGGGTGTCGTCGAGCAGTTGTGTCAGGCTCGCGGCATCCCAGCCGTCTTCGGGCGGGCGGGGTGCGAGGAAACCGATGTCTTCCTCCGCACCGAGGCGAATCAGCGCCTGCCCAAGGGCATTTCCGCCGCCCAGTAACATAAGGCGCATTCGCATAGAGTCAGCAGGCCCAGTCTGATTGAAACAATGGCGTTATCGACACCGCGCCCAGGCGATGTCGTTGGTAATTGCCGGAATCGTTGCATTTTGCGGGTTTAGAGCGCAACCGTCATCCGTAAAGTGTAGATGCCTGAGTTTTGCAGTGCTGCCACTGGCTTCATCGCGAGCAAGCTCGCTCCTACAGTGGTTTTGTGTACACCGCCCCCCTGTGGGAGCGAGCTTGCTCGCGATAGGGCCCTGAAAGGCGGTGAAGATCTTGAGTGGTACTTGCATCTTGCGCCCCCCACCCGCATAAATTGCTGCATGAACCTGCCCATCCCCGCAGACAGTGCCCTGAGCGGCTTTCACCCTGCCGTCAGCGCCTGGTTCAGCCACACGTTCGCAGCGGTCACCGCCGCCCAGGCCCGGGCGTGGCCGTCGATCCGCCAGCGCCGTTCGACCCTGGTCGCCGCGCCCACCGGCTCCGGCAAGACCCTCACCGCCTTTCTCGCCGTCATCGACGACCTGGTGCACCGCGGCCTGGAAAGCCCCGAAGGCTTGCCCGACGCCACCCTGGTGGTCTACGTCTCGCCCCTCAAGGCGCTGTCCAACGACATCCAGATCAACCTGCAAAACCCGCTGGCCGGCATTACCGAGCAATTGCGCGTGATGGGGCTGCCCGAACTGCAGATCAGCACCGCCGTGCGCACCGGCGATACTCCGCAAAAGGACCGTTCGGCGATGCGCAAGACGGCGCCGCATATTCTGGTGACCACACCGGAGTCCCTGTATGTGCTGCTTGGCTCTGATTCCGGCCGGCAGATGCTCGGCACCACACAAACGGTGATCGTCGACGAGATCCACGCCATGGCCGCCAGCAAACGCGGCAGCCACCTGGCACTGAGCCTTGAACGCCTGCAAGCACTCTGCCCGGAGCCGCTGCTGCGCATCGGTCTGTCAGCCACGCAAAAACCCATCGAAGCCGTCTCGCGCTTCCTGGTGGGTCGCGACCGCCCGTGCGAGATCATCGACATCGGCCACGCCCGCCCCCGCGACCTGGATATCGAAGTACCACCCGTGCCGCTATCGGCCGTGATGGCCAACGATGTCTGGGAACTGGTCTACGACCGCCTCGCCGCCCTCGCCCGGGAACACCGGACCACGCTGATTTTCGTCAACACCCGGCGCCTGGCCGAACGCCTGAGCCGGCACCTGAGCGAGCGCCTGGGCAAGGATGCCGTGGCGGCCCACCACGGCAGCCTGGCCAAGGAATTTCGCCTGGACGCCGAGCAGCGACTCAAGCGCGGCGACCTGCAGGTGCTGATCGCCACGGCGTCGCTGGAACTGGGGATCGATATCGGCGACGTCGACCTGGTGTGCCAGATCGCCTCGCCACGTTCGATTGCCGGGTTTCTGCAACGGGTCGGCCGTTCCGGGCACCAGGTCGGCGGCACGCCCAAGGGCCGTTTGTTCGCCACCACCCGCGACGACCTGATCGAATGCGCCGCGCTACTCGACTGCGTGCGCCGGGGCGAACTCGATACCTTGATGATCCCGCAGGCGCCGCTGGACGTGCTGGCGCAGCAGATCATCGCCGAGGTCAGTTGCCAGGAGTGGCCGGAGCAGGCGTTGCTGGAGATGCTGCGCCGTGCCTCGCCCTACGCTGCACTCGACGACAAACACTACCAGGCGCTGCTGCACATGCTCGCCGAGGGCTACAACGGGCGTCAGGGCATCCGCAGTGCCTACCTGCACCGCGACGCCGTGAGCCGCACCCTGCGCGGTCGCCGGGGCGCAAAACTGACGGCGGTGACCAGCGGCGGGACCATTCCGGACAACGCCGACTACAGCGTGCTGCTGGAGCCTCAAGGGCTGAACATCGGCACCATCAACGAAGACTTCGCGGTGGAAAGCATCGCCGGGGATGTCTTCCAGTTGGGCAATACGTCCTATCGGATCCTGCGGGTGGAAACCGGCAAAGTCCGGGTCGAGGACGCCCAGGGCCAGCCGCCGACCATTCCGTTCTGGCTCGGTGAAGCACCGGGGCGCAGCGCCGAACTGTCCGCGGCGGTGGCGCGCTTGCAGGCACAACTCGATGACCTGCTGGGGGTTGCGCCAGGCAACTTGCAGCCAGCGCTCGACTGGCTGACTGACACCTTGGGCCTGAACCTCGCCAGCGCCGGACAACTGGTGGACTACCTGGCCCGCGCGCGGCAAACGCTGGGTGCCCTGCCCTCGCAAGACACGCTGCTGATGGAGCGCTTTTTCGACGAGTCCGGCGGCACGCAACTGGTAATTCACACGCCGTTCGGCAGCCGCATCAACCGCGCCTGGGGTCTGGCCCTGCGCAAGCGTTTCTGTCGCACCTTCAACTTTGAATTGCAGGCCGCCGCCAGCGAAGACGCCATCGTGCTGTCGCTGTCCACCAGCCACAGTTTTGAACTGGACGATGTCTGGCGCTACCTGCACAGCAACAGCGCCGAGCATATCCTGATTCAAGCGGTGCTCGACGCGCCGCTGTTCGGTGTGCGCTGGCGCTGGAATGCCGGGGTGGCCCTGGCGCTACCGCGCTACAGCGGCGGGCGCAAAGTCCCGCCGCAGATCCAGCGGATGAAAAGCGAAGACTTGATCGCCAGCGTGTTTCCCGACCAGATCGCCTGCGTGGAAAACCTCGCCGGCGAACGGGAAATTCCCGACCATCCGCTGGTAGAGCAGACCCTCGACGATTGCCTGCACGAAGCCATGGACACTGAAGGCTGGCTGGCCCTGTTGCGGCGCATGGAACGCGGCGACATTCGCCTGATCAGCCGCGATTTGCCGGCGCCTTCGCCGCTGGCGGCGGAGATTCTCAGCGCCCGCCCCTATACCTTTCTCGACGATGCGCCACTGGAGGAACGCAGAACCCAGGCCGTGCTCAATCGCCGCTGGAGCGACCCGCAATCCACCGACGACCTCGGTGCCCTGGATGCCGAGGCGATTGCCGCCGTGCGCGACGAAGCCTGGCCGACGCCCTCCGGCGTCGATGAAATGCACGAAGCGTTGATGAGCCTGGCGGGCATCAGCGATGCCGAGGCCGGTGCCAATCCGCGGTGGCTCGATTGGCTCACGACCCTGGCCGACAGCGGACGCGCGAGCCGCTTGCAGATCAACGCTGGGCAATCGTTGTGGTTGGCGCTGGAGCGCCTGACCTGCCTGCGGGCGATTTATCCACAGGCCGAATTGACGCCACGGCTGCAAGCGCTGCCGGACTTCGACGAGGTCTGGGAACCCGACGACGCCATCCTCGAACTGATCCGCGCACGGCTCAGTGCCTTCGGGCCGCTGGCGCTCGATCGTATTGCCGAACCACTCGGCTTGCCCGCTGCACGGGTCAACCAGACCCTGGCGCAACTGGAACGCGAAGGCTACGTGCTGCGAGGTCGCTTCACCCCGGGCACCGCCGAAGAAGAATGGTGCGAGCGGCATTTGCTGGCGCGGATTCACCGCTATACGGTCAAGCGCCTGCGTCGGGAAATCGAACCGGTGGCGTTGCAGGATTTCATGCGATTCCTGTTCGACTGGCAGCATGTATCGGCCGCGAGCCAGGGTCAGGGCGCGGCGGTTTTGCCAGCCGTCGTCGCGCAATTCGAAGGCTACCCCGCCGCAGCCTCAGCCTGGGACAGCGACATCCTGCCCGGACGGATCAAGGACTACTCAGCGACCTGGCTGGATGAGTTGTGCCGCAGCGGCAGACTGGTGTGGACGCGCCTGACCGCGCACAACAAAAGCGCCAGCGCCGCGCTGCGCAGCACGCCGATTGTATTGCTGCCGCGTAACCGGGTCGGTCTCTGGAGCGGTTTGACCGAACAGACGCCGGTCAGCGAACTGTCGCCGAAAACGCAAAAGGTCCACGCCGCCCTCAGCCAGCACGGCGCGCTGTTTTTCGATGAGCTGATCCATGAGGCCCATCTGCTGCGTTCGGAGCTGGAAATCGCCCTGCAGGAACTGGTAGGCGCGGGGTTGGTGAATGCCGACAGCTTCGCCGGATTGCGCGCACTGATCACCCCGGTCAGCAAGCGCCAGCCGCGCAACAGTCGGCGCGGGCGCGGGGCATTTATCGGTGGTATGGACGACGCCGGGCGCTGGGCGCTGTTGCGACGCGCACCTGCCGCGCCCGTGGTGGAAAACCAGCGTCCCGCGCCGACACCGGCCGAAACCCTTGAACACATCGCCATGACCTTGTTGCGTCGCTATGGCGTGGTGTTCTGGCGCCTGTTGGAACGCGAGGCGGATTGGCTGCCGAGCTGGCGCGAACTGCTGCGCACTTTCCATCGCCTGGAGGCACGGGGCGAGATTCGTGGCGGGCGGTTTGTCAGCGGCCTGGCGGGCGAGCAATTCGCCCTTCCCGAGGCGATTCCATTGCTGCGCGAGGTCCGGCGTCGGCCCCATGACGGCAGTCTGGTCGCGGTGTGCGGGGTCGATCCGCTGAACCTTGCCGGCACGCTGTTGCCCGGCGCGAAAGTCCCGGCGCTGGCGAGCAATCGGCTGGTGTATCGCGATGGTTTGCCGGTGGCTGCCGAGATTGCCGGCAAGCAGCAGTTCTGGCTGGAGCTGAATGAACAGGCAATGGCTGAAGTGCGCAGTAAGCTTATCCGGCATTAATGTGGTCTGGACCGGCCCCATCGCGAGCAAGCTCGCTCCCACAGGGGATTTTCTGTGAATACAAATTTTTGGCACAACAGAGATCACTGTGGGAG
>NZ_JBGCUL010000313.1:0-4901 GCF_054177685.1 Pseudomonas sp. P5_A2_2 | reverse complement strand
GTGGTGTACGGCATGCTGGCCGGGATTGGAGTGTTGATTATCCTGTCTCAGGTGCATGTGATGCTGGATGCCGTGCCCAAACCCTCGGGCCTGGATAACCTGGCAACCTTCCCGGCGGCGCTGGCTCAGGCGTTGCCCACGTTTGGCTGGCAAGCCGGGTTGCTCGGTTTGTCGACGATTGCCGTCATGTGGCTGTGGGACAAACTCCGTCCGCAATCCCTGCGCTTCATTCCCGGCGCGCTACTGGGCGTCGGTCTGGCCACGCTTGCCAGTCTGGTGCTGGCATTGCAGGTCAAACGGGTTGAGGTGCCGGCAAACCTGACGGAGGCCATCGACTGGCTGAAGCCGGTGGATCTGCTCAACCTGGCTGATCCGACCTTGCTGATTGCCGCGTTTGCCGTGGCCTTCATCGCCAGCGCCGAAACCTTGCTCTCGGCCGCGGCGGTTGATCGCATGCACAGCGGCCAGCGCTCGGACTTCGACCGGGAATTGTCGGCGCAAGGTATCGGCAACATGCTGTGTGGCCTGCTAGGGGCGTTGCCGATGACGGGCGTTATCGTGCGCAGTTCGGCGAATGTTCAGGCCGGAGCAACTACGCGGTTTTCGACCATTTTCCACGGCCTGTGGCTGCTGGCGTTCGTGCTGTTGCTGTCCAGCGTGCTGCAAAGCATTCCGGTGGCAAGCCTGGCGGGCGTGCTGGTGTACACCGGTTTCAAACTGGTGGACCTCAAAGTCTTTCGTGGTTTGGGCCGGTATGGTCGGGCGCCGATGTTCACTTACGCGGCAACCGCGCTCGCCATCGTATTCACGGACCTGCTGACCGGCGTGTTGATTGGCTTCGGCCTGACGCTGGTGAAGCTCGCGCTTAAAGCCTCGCGCTTGAAAATCAGCCTGATCGACCTGCCTCAGGAAGGGCAAATGGAATTGCGCCTGACAGGCGCTGCGACCTTCCTCAAAGTGCCGGCGCTGACCCAGGTGCTGGGTAGTATTCCAGCAGGCGCGACGGTGCATGTGCCGCTCAATAATCTGAGCTACATCGATCACTCGTGTCTGGAGTTGCTGGAGGAATGGGGTCGGGCGAATGCGGCCAAGGGTTCGAAGCTGTTGATTGAATCGCGGGGGTTGAAGCGCAGGCTCGAGGGGCGGGTGCGGACGAATACCGGCATAGGCGCGGCTGGTTGAGGTTCCTGTGTAGGAGCGAGCTTGCTCGCTCCTACAAGGGGATTGTGTTTAGCGATGGATCAAGCTGCCGGCTGATCCAGCTCCAGGCCCACGCCCAAACGGCGCGACATGCACGGCCAGCGCTTCCACGCGGCACCGGTGTCCGGGCTGCTGAGCTTGTCGCGGTAGGCTTCCACCGACTCTAGCGCAAAGCTCTCTTCGGTCAGCATTTGATCGAACGCGTGATGTACGACTTCGTCCAGTTGGTTGGCAAACTCCTCACCGATCAATTGGTGAGCAATCAGGTTGGCGACAGTCATGTCCAAGGGGATCAGTGGCTGGCCGAAATGCTTGATGTACAGGTCGTTGACCTCTTCGACAAACCGGTGCGCCAGGTAGGCTTCATCCAGCAGGCTGTCGAGCCCGACATGGCCGGCCATGATGGCTGGCGGCTGGAGGAAGTACTGCTCGGCGATATTCAGCACCGGTTTGATCTGTGACTCAATGCCCGCTTCCCTGGCGACTTCATTGGCTGCATCCAGCAGATCGGGCACTTCTTCGATGTAGGCGGCGACAAATCGCGTCAGTACGCCGTTGGTATCGGTCTCCGGCAATTGGATCGCCGGGTGTAGATGAGGCAGTTTGCTTTCCAGCTGACGCGTCAGCAGGCCGGTGTCGGCTTCATGTTGTTGGGCTTTTTGGATCTGCTCGCGCAATGYGGCGGTGTTCATGAAAACTCCAGGAAACAAGGCAATGAAATAGGGAAGACATAACTTAGCTGGCTTATGAAAAATGCTAAGACGCATTTGTCATAATTATTTCATCCTTGATGCATCTGCGTTATATCGATTTGCCACCACTCGTCTGCATCCTTCTCCAATCGTGCCCTTGAATGCAAGTCCCCGCTGTTTCAGATCATTTACGTCATCGCGTTGCGAGGTCGGAGTCGCTGTCTATACTCGCCATTGAATGGAGTTAGCTGATAACGCCCGACTGCATGTGCAGCAAGGCCCGGCGAATCAAGTTCGTAGTCTGATGCAGCCGCTCCCTTGCCGCAGGTGAAAGCCGGCGGGATAACAAGAACGATAAGGGGAACCCGCAATGATGCGACATCCACATGTCTGGATGGGCCTCCTGTTGTGGTCGATTTTCAGTCAGGCGCAAGCGGCCTGGACTGTGAATATGGCGCCTGGAGCGACTGAAATCAGTCACGCAGTATTCGACCTGCACATGACCATTTTCTGGATCTGTGTGGTGATCGGCATCATCGTTTTTGGTGCCATGTTCTGGTCGATGATTCTTCATCGCCGCTCGACCGGGCAGTTGGCCGCCAAATTTCATGAAAGCACCACCGTCGAAATCCTCTGGACCATCGTGCCCTTCCTGATCCTGGTGGCCATGGCGGTTCCCGCTACCGCAACCCTGATCAAGATGTACGACGCCAGCGAGCCGGAGATCGATATACAGATCACCGGCTACCAGTGGAAGTGGCATTACAAATACCTGGGCCAGGACGTCGAGTTCTTCAGCAACCTGACCACCCCTCAGGATCAAATCCACAACAAGGAAGCCAAGAGCGAGCACTACCTGCTCGAAGTCGACAAGCCATTGGTGCTGCCGGTCGGCACCAAGGTGCGCTTTCTGGTGACCTCCGCCGATGTGATCCACTCCTGGTGGGTGCCGGCTTTCGCCGTCAAGCGCGATGCGATTCCCGGGTTCGTCAATGAGGCCTGGACCCGCATCGACAAGCCCGGCATCTACCGTGGCCAGTGCGCCGAGTTGTGCGGCAAGGATCACGGTTTCATGCMGACAGTGGTCGAGGTCAAGGAAAAGGCCGATTACGAAAAATGGCTGGCCGATCGCAAGGTCGAGGCCGCGCAGCTCAAGGAGCTGACCAGCAAGGAATGGACCCTCGACGAGCTCAAGGAGCGCGGCGACAAGGTCTATCACACCACCTGCGTGGCCTGTCACCAGGCCGAAGGCCAGGGCCTGCCGCCGATGTTCCCGGCGCTCAAGGGCTCGAAAATCGCCACCGGACCGAAAGAAGCTCACCTGAGCATTGTCTTCCACGGCAAGCCCGGCACCGCAATGGCGGCGTTCGGCAAGCAACTATCGGAAGTCGATATCGCGGCGGTCGTGACCTATGAACGTAATGCCTGGGGCAACAACAAAGGCGACATGGTCACGCCTAAAGAAGTACTGGAGCTGAAACAGGCGGAAAGCAAATGACCCGGTCTATTGCGCACGTACGGAACCGGTCGGGGCTTTGCACCCCGGCCTGCCCAGCCCATCTGTTTGCAGGAGACAGGACATGACTGCTGTAATCGATGAACATGTTCATACCGCCACCGACCACGCCCACGGCCCCGCCAAAGGCTTGATGCGTTGGGTGCTGACCACGAACCACAAGGACATTGGCACGCTGTACCTGTGGTTTGCATTCTCCATGTTCCTGCTTGGCGGCTCGTTCGCCATGGTGATCCGTGCCGAGCTGTTCCAGCCGGGGCTGCAAATCGTCCAGCCGGAGTTCTTCAACCAGATGACCACCATGCACGGTCTGGTGATGGTCTTCGGTGCAGTGATGCCGGCTTTCGTCGGCCTCGCCAACTGGATGATCCCRCTGATGATCGGCGCGCCGGACATGGCCCTGCCGCGGATGAACAACTTCAGCTTCTGGCTGTTGCCGGCGGCGTTCCTGCTGCTGGTATCGACCCTGTTCACCGCCGGCGGCGGGCCGAACTTCGGCTGGACCTTCTATGCACCGCTGTCGACGACCTACGCGCCGGAAAGCGTGACCTTCTTCATCTTCGCCATTCACTTGATGGGGATCAGTTCGATCATGGGGGCGATCAACGTGATCGCGACCATCCTCAACCTGCGCGCCCCCGGCATGACGTTGATGAAAATGCCGCTGTTCGTCTGGACCTGGCTGATCACCGCGTTCCTGTTGATTGCGGTGATGCCGGTACTGGCGGGCTGCGTGACCATGATGCTGATGGACATCCATTTCGGCACCAGCTTCTTCAGCGCCGCCGGTGGCGGTGACCCGGTGCTGTTCCAGCATGTGTTCTGGTTCTTCGGTCACCCCGAGGTGTACATCATGATCCTGCCGGCCTTCGGTGCCGTCAGCTCGATCATTCCGGCCTTTTCGCGCAAGCCGCTGTTCGGCTACACCTCGATGGTCTACGCCACGGCGAGTATCGCGTTCCTGTCGTTCATCGTCTGGGCGCACCACATGTTCGTGGTCGGCATTCCGCTGGTGGGCGAGCTGTTCTTCATGTACGCCACACTGCTGATTGCGGTGCCAACGGGCGTGAAGGTGTTCAACTGGGCCAGCACCATGTGGCAAGGCTCATTGACCTTCGAGACACCGATGCTGTTTGCCGTGGCGTTCGTCATCCTGTTCTCCATCGGCGGGTTCTCCGGGTTGATGCTGGCCATCGCCCCGGCGGACTTCCAGTATCAGGACACCTACTTCGTGGTTGCGCACTTCCACTACGTACTGGTGCCAGGGGCGATCTTCGGGATCTTCGCCTCAGCCTACTACTGGCTGCCGAAATGGACTGGCCACATGTACGACGAAACCCTCGGCAAGCTGCATTTCTGGCTGTCGTTCATCGGCATGAACATGGCCTTCTTCCCGATGCATTTCGTGGGGCTGGCGGGGATGCCGCGACGGATTCCGGACTACAACCTGCAATTCGCCGACTTCAACATGGTGTCGTCGATCGGTGCATTCA
>NZ_JBGCUL010000312.1:0-4906 GCF_054177685.1 Pseudomonas sp. P5_A2_2 | reverse complement strand
GGATTACCCGCGATGACGGCTGGAACAGTCACTGAAGATCAATGATCAGATCAACCCGCCTTCATCCTCATCGATCAACTGACTCAACCCACCCAACGCCTCACGCGCCTGGGTCCGGTCCATCAGTTTGGCCTGGGCCGCCATCGGCAGGTCGGTGACGCGGATCACGCCTTTCTGGGTCAGCACCTGAATCAAGTCATCGAGTACCCGGATCATTTCCAGGTCACTTTGCTTGAGCTGTTTGAGGCTGTTTTCCACAGCCGCATTGGCAAACCAGGCCTGGATTTCTTGATGGTCGGCCGGTAGCGTTTCCGTGGCCTCGGCGTAGGCGACGGGTTCCACGCGAACTAACAGGCCCTGCGCATCGCGTTGCACGTAAAACATTGAGCATCCCTCGGATTTGAGCCAGCATCGTGCTGTCAGCAGCATAGGCCAACTGCACGCCAGTATGTGGCGCGGTGACGAAATCGTCACCGGGCAGTGGGCGCAAACGTGACGGCCGCCCCATAAGGAGCGGCCGTTTTCATGCATCAGCTGTTGTTGTGATCGACCTTGATTGTCGGGTCGCTACCGGCAATCAGGTTGTGCAGGTTGGCGCTTGACCAGTTGTTGCCTTCCAGTTTGATCGTCACGTCCGGCGTGGCGGCGGCCGCATTGCCCGAGTTGAACTGGCCGGTCGAGCTGACTTGCAGCGACGACACGCCGTCGACCGTGGTGATCTTCAGGAAGTTGTCGATGGTGCTGCCGGTTTCGCCCTGCAACAGATCACGCAGGTCGATCCGGTCGCCTTCGCTGGCCTTGAAGTCCTTGATCACGTCGTTACCGGTATCGCCCGCTTTCCAGACGAAGGTGTCACCACCGGAACCACCGATCAGGATGTCGTTGCCCTGTCCGCCCATCAGCGTGTCGTTGCCGATGCCGCCGAGCAGGATGTCATTGCCCTTGCCGCCGTCGAGGGTGTCGTTACCGCCCGAGCCGAACAGAATGTCATTGCCCGCACCGCCGAGCAGGGTGTCGCTGCCGTCATGGGCGCCGGACACATCGAGCGCGGTGTAATGCTCGGTGATGTACTGGTRCACGTTGCTGGTGGTGACTTTGCTGACGTCCACGCCGGTTTGCTGCGCCACGAAGGCTTGCATCGCCTGGTAACCCTCGCCGGCAATGCCGTTGAAGCTCACCAGATCGCCGAACAGGAGGTCGTTGCCATCGCCACCGCTGACGGTGTCGTTACCCGGCATCGTCGCTTCG
Source organism: Pseudomonas sp. P5_A2_2 (assembly GCF_054177685.1). Lineage (NCBI taxonomy): Bacteria > Pseudomonadati > Pseudomonadota > Gammaproteobacteria > Pseudomonadales > Pseudomonadaceae > Pseudomonas > Pseudomonas sp. P5_A2_2. The sequence goes on along the minus strand of NZ_JBGCUL010000312.1, from coordinate 3,658 downwards.
GTGTGGCCGATGATCGAGTTGGCCAGATTCTGCGGGTCGATGTTGGTTTGTGGCGTTTGATCCGAGTCGTACGGCTTCAGGTCGTTGAGCGTCACGTCCTTGTTCAGGCCGATGGCCTCGACGTTCGACAGGTTGCTCAGCAATGTGAAACTGCTGGTGGAGTTGCTGATGGTGTCCCCGTCGGTGCTACTGCCGTCGCCGTCACGACCCGAGAACTCGTAGGTGCCGTCGCCCTGGGCATGCAGATAGCCGAAGTCCTTGGATGACCAGTTATTGCCGTTCCCGTTCCCGTTCCCGTTGTTGCCATTGGTGTTCTTGGTCCAGACCGTCACGTAGCCCGAGGCGGAAATGTCGATCTGGTGCGTGCTGTCGGGGAACAGGCTGATCGCTTTACCCAACTGATAGTTGCTGGTAGTGATCAGGCTATCGAGTGTTGTGCTGCCATACAGGGTCGGGTTGGTCGACTCGCCGCTCTGGTAGTAAGTCGGCTTGCCGTCAGTAATGAAATACGTGAGGTTCTTCGCCCCGGTGTTGGCCACGGCGCCCGCACTCTGGAACCAGTTGGCCGTGGTTTTGAACACGTCCTCGTAGTTGGTGCCGCCGCCGGACGACATCGAATCCAGAGTCGCCTTCAACTGAGTCAGTGCATTGGAGTCATTGAGGTTCACCGACACCGACTTGTTGACCTGGGCATCGAAGTCCACCAGGAAGATGTTCACCGTACCCGAGTTACTGCCCAGGCTTTGCTTGAGGGTGTTGAACACCGACGTCAGCGAGTCCTTGGCCGAGTTGATCGACGAGGAACTCATACTGCCGGAACTGTCGACCATGAACGCGATGTTGTAGTTGGTGCCCGGCACCACGGTCAGGCCGCCGATGTCGGCGATCATGATGTCGTTGCCGTCGGTGCCAGTGACGGTGTCATTGGCCGCGGTGGCGGTGACGGCGTTATAGACCGCCGGGGACACGATCACGGGAATCTGCGAAGTGCTGCTGGCCGAACCACCCAGGGCCTCGGTGGAGGTCGAGGTCACGGTCAGGTCGAACAGGCCGTTGTAGTACGGTGGCGGAGTTACGGTCAGAGAGCCGAGGCTCCAGCCCGTCACGTTGGCCTCGCCATTGGTCGCGGTGACTGTGAAGGTATGTCCCGTGCCGTCGGTGAGCACCGAGCCGACCGGCATGCCGCTGATCTTCAGGCTCATGGCTTCCGAGCCGTCGGTGTCGGTCAGCGCGGTGGTGATGGCGGACAATTTCACACTGGTGCCTTCAGCGCCGGTATTGAGCTTGTAACCGTCGTAGTAGCCTTCGCCATTGGTGCCGTGCAAGTCGGACACGGTCACACCGGCATTCACCAGATCCGACACGCCGGTKTAAATCGGTACACCGGCACTGCTCAGGTCGATCGGCGTGCTGCCATTGACCGACAGGTTGACGTCATAGCTGCCCGGGCCACTCTGGTTGTGGTGGTAGATGTCCAGGGTGTAGTAGCCGCTAGTAGTCGGGGTGAACGAACCATTGAGGTTGCCACCCGCGCCCCATGTGGTCGCGGCTATGTTTTTGCCGCCGATGGTCACCAACAGGCTGTCATCACCGGTACCGTTGAAGGTGTAGGTCTTGCCGGCTTCGAGGTAGATCAGGCCGGAGGTTTTCGATGCCGTACCGGCGGTCACGCCACCGTCGGACTGCACGTTGGTCACGGTGCCTTTGGAATTTGCTGTGCCAGCGGCGTCGATCACGTTTTTCAGCGTGGTCGAGTCCGCGCCGTTGCCGCTGGTGCCCAGGCCCGAAAGACCGGTCCAGACTTCCTTGATCAACCCGGTGGACTTCACGCTGTTGTCGGCAACGCTCAGGGTCGGCGCATCCGCCACCGGGGTGATGTCGATCTTGATCGTGCCGGTGTTGCCCAGAGTCTGGCCGTCGGTTGGCTGGAACTTGATTTGTGTGTAGTCGGCCTGGTTGTTGCCCAGGCCGGTACCGCCATACCCGTCTACACCCGACTCGTTGGCATCCGGCGTGAAGCGCAGTTTGCCAGCGTCGATATCAGCCTTGCTGAAGGTCTGGTTGGTGGCGACATCTTTCCAGGTCGAACCGTCCAGGTACTGCAGTTTGCCCTCGCCCGGCAGCTGGGTGATTTTCACGCCCAGGCTGACGGCCGGACTGTCGACGTCGCTGACGCCGAAGGTCGACCAGCCGAGGATCAGCGGTGTGTCTTCGGTGCCGGTGACGTTGACTGGTGCTGCAACCGGCGMGTCATTGACCGCCACCACGTTGACCGTAGTGGTCGCGGTGTTGGAGTAGTTGCTGCCATCGGTCACCGTCACGGTGATGGTGCGCGGCACGGTGCTCGGGTCTTCACTGTTGTTGGTGAAGGTGATGTTCTTGATCTGCTGCGTGTAGTCGGCCAGCGTCGCGTTGCCCGACAGCGTCAGCGTGACTGAGCCATTGGTGCTGTTGGCATTGATGGTGATGCCATTGACGCTGTTGCCCAGGTTCAGTGCATCGCCGTCCTGACGGTTGGTCAGCACGATGGTCGCGCCGGTCAGCAGAGTGCTGTCCGGGTCGGTGATGCTCAGATCGGTATCGCCGATCGACACGCCCGCACCTGGGGTGTTCTCGGTGAACGTCACCTTGTAATCGGCCCCGGTGGCACCGCTGGAGTTGTTGGCGTCGAGGTTCAGCACTGGCGGTGCATCGTTGTCGATGATCGAAGTGCTGACGCTGCCATTGGACGCGCTGATCGCCAGGCTCTCGAAGTTGCCGCCGGTGGCCGAGTCGATCTTGACCACGAAGTTTTCGGTGCCTTCGGTGATTTTGTCGTCGATGGTCGCGACGTTGAAGCTGGCACTGCTGGCGCCCGCCGGGATCTTCACGGTGTACACACCGGTGAAGTCAGAACCGTCGGCGGCGGTGCCGCTGTAGACGACTTTCAGCGTCACTTCGGTCTGGGCCGGGTGAGTCAGGCTGACGGTGTAACTGGCGGTCTGGCCTTCGGTCACCGAGGTGCTGCCGCTGATGCTGACAGTGGTGGTGTCCTGGAAGTCACTGACGCTGGTCGACACTGGCGTCTTGTCCGTGCCGAGGGCTTCCAGGTTGCCGCCGCTGGCGGTCTTGATTGATTCAGTAACGGTTGGCGCGCCAGTGTAGACGTCGTTGCCCACGGTAATCGGCAGAGTGCCTGAACTTTGGCCGACGGCGATGGTGATCACCTTGCCGCTGTCCAGAGTCACGGTCACCGGCGTGTCGTGTGCAGTGACCGGGGCGCCATTTTTGTCGGTGATGGTCGCGGTGTACGTGATCGTGCCGTTCTCGCTTACCGATGGAGTTGCAGTCAGCTTCACGGTGGTGGCGTCGTTGACATCGGTAACCGTGGTGCTGACCGGGGTCTTGATCGGGTTGATCGCTTCGAGGTTGCCACCGGCCGCTTCCTTGATGGATTCGGTGACCGTGGTTGGCCCTTGGTAGACGTCGTTGCCCACGCTCACCGGCAAGGTGCCGGCGCTCTGGCCGACGGCAATGGTGATGACCTTGCCGCTGTCTAGCGTCACGGTGACCGGACCGTTCTGCGCGGTGACCGGGGCGCCGTTCTTGTCGGTCAGGGTCGCGGTGTAGGTGATGGTGCCGTTCTCATCCACGCTCGGGGTGGCGCTCAGGGTTACCG
>NZ_JBGCUL010000311.1:0-4911 GCF_054177685.1 Pseudomonas sp. P5_A2_2 | reverse complement strand
CTTCCAGGACGTGCCAGCCGTATTGAGTCTGGAACGGCCTGGACAGTTGACCTTGCGGGGTCTTGGCCATCACTGCGCGGAACTCGGGCACCAGCGCGTTCGGGTCGATCCAGTTCAGGTCGCCGCCGTTGAGGGCGGAACCCGGGTCTTCCGAGTAACTTTTCGCCAACTCGGCGAAGTCTTCGCCAGCCTGGATACGGCTGTAGAGCGACTCGGCCAGGGCCTTGGTTTTCGCTTCGTCGCGGATCGGGCTCGGTTTGACCAGGATGTGGCGCACATGCACTTCATCGCGCATCTGGGTCTCGCCGCCACGTTTGTCGAGAATTTTCAGGATGATGAAACCGCCCGGGGTGCGCATTGGCTGGGTGACATCACCTACCGGCATGGTGCTCAGCAGGCGATCGAACGGCGGAGGCAATTGAGCGGCTTTGCGCCAGCCCATGTCGCCACCTTCCAGTGCGGTTTCGCTGGCTGACTTGGCGATTGCCAACTGACCGAAGTCAGCGCCTTGCTTGAGCTGCTGGTAAATTGTGTCGGCCTGTTTGGCTGCATTCTGAATCGCGTCGGAGTTGGCGCTTTCCGGCGTAGGAATCAGGATGTTGGCCAAGTGGAACTCTTCGGACAGCTGCATTTTGCCCAGGTCGGAAGCCAGGAAGTTCTTCACTTCCTGCTCGGAAACCTGAATGCGTTCGGCAACCCGGCGCTGGCGCACGCGGCTGATGACCATTTCGCGACGAATCTGCTCACGCGCGTCGTCGTAAGACAGGCCATCGCGAGTAAGGGCGGCGCGGAACTGCTCGACCGACATGTTGTTGCGCTGGGCAATGGTGCCGACTGCCTGGTTCAACTCCTCATCGGTAATGCGGATGCCGGAGCGATCGCCGATCTGCAATTGCAGGTTTTCGACGATCAGGCGCTCAAGTACCTGCTGCTCCAGCACGCTGGCCGGCGGCACGGCAGAACCGCGCTTGGCAATGGTTTGCTGAACGTCATGAACGCGCTGGTCCAGTTGGCTCTGCATGACCACGTCGTTGTCGACGATGGCCACCACTTTATCGATGGACTGTACGGCGGCACTGGCCGCCGTACTCAGGAACAGCGCGCCCAGCATCAGCGGGCGCAGACAATCAGAAAGCTTGGTCTTCACGTTCACGATAACCTTGAATGCCTTTGTCGAGGAAGCTCTCGGCCTTGGCGCCGGTGAGGCCGCCGAGTCCCTTCAGAACAATTTGGAGGAAGACGCCATGGTCGCCTTTTTCGTTTTGCGGTGCTTGCTGGCTGAACTCGTCATAATCAACGAAGTAACGGTTGATCAGGCGCAGTTTCCAGCAGCAGCTGTCGTACTCGAAACCACCGAAGGCTTCCAGGGTACGGTTGCGGTTGTAGTCATACTGCCAGCGGCTGATGGCGCTCCATTGCGGCACGATCGGCCAGATCACCGAGAAGTCGTGCTGTTGGATCTTGTAGTAATCCTTCACGAAGTTAGGCTGGCCAGGGGTGCCGTAGTCACCGCCGAACTGCCATTGACCGGTGGTCTGGTTGTAGATCACCTGGTCGTTACGATAGCGATAGCCAACGTTGACGACCTTGTTCGGATTGTCTTCAGGCTGGTAGTGGAACATCGCGCTGCCCGAGCGAGGGCTGCGGCTGTCCGGGTCCCAGTTGTAGTCGGCGGTGGTACGCCAGTCGCGGTTCCAGCGATATTCGTATTCCAGCGCATATGGGGAAACGCTGGCTTGGGCATCGGCGCGGGTTTTTGGATTGATGCCCGGCAATTGAACTTCGCGGTCCTTGAAGTACAAGGCCTGGCCGACACTGATGCGTTGACGCTCAAAACCGTTGTCTTCGATCCAGCGGCTGGTCACGCCCAGGGACAGCTTGTTCTCGTCGCCGACACGGTCGGAGCCTGAGAAGCGGTTGTCACGGAACAGCGACGCATAGTTGAAGGTGTATTCGCTGGTATCGAATACCGGGATGTCTTCCTGGTCGACTTCAGGCACGTACAGGTAGAACAGGCGCGGCTCGAGGGTCTGGCGGTAGTTCTTGCCGAAATACTGGGTATTACGATCGAAGTACAGGCCGCTGTCGATGCTGGCGATCGGCACGCCGCGGTTCTGGTTGCTGTCAAAATTACCATTGAAATTTTTAGTCCCGGTGGCAGCTGCGGCTTGTTCTTGCTGCGCGCTTTGAGTTTTGCCGAGACCGTCCAGGTCCAGTTGGTACTGGGTGTACTGGTACTTGAGTGTTGGCTTCAGGAATCCGTAGGTCCAGTTCAGTGGCAGGCTGACAGCCGGTGCCAGGTTGAGGCGGTCGCCATTGGCGCGTGCCAGACCGACAACGTTGGTATCAAGCCGTGGCGACACATTACCGTCTTCGTCGGTGTAGGTACCGTTCTGCAGATCCCGGTCAAACCGCACGAGTTCGGTGCTGTACGTGAAGTCCAGACCTTCCGGATGATAAGGCAGCATACCGTCGAGGGTGAGCTGCGGCAGGCGGTCGTACGGTGTAATGTTCGATACGGTCGCCAGTTGGTATGCCTGAGCGTTCGCGCGGGCGGTATAGCTGTCGCCACGATAGGTCACGGAACCCTGCTGGTTCACGTAGTCGTTGGTTTTCACGCCAATCTGGTCGGTCTGCAGATCCTGGAAGTAATACGGATCGCTGATCTTGGTGTAGTCGACTTGCGTGAGCACTCGCGAGTCCAGACCACCCTTGTGCTGCCAGTTGTACATGTAGCGGGTTTTTTCAGCGTCGGTCTGCTTGTCGCGCTCGTCGCTTTCGTCGTTGAGGTAAGCCGCACCGAACTGGCCTTCGCTGGCCTTGGTCAGGTAGCGGAATTCGCCTTCCATCAACAAGCCGTGCTTTTCCATGTAGCGCGGGTACAACGTGGCATCGTAGTTCGGCGCCAGGTTGAAGTAGTACGGGGTGACCAGCATGAAGCCGGTATCGCTGCCGGTGCCGATGCTCGGCGGCAGGAAGCCGGACTGGCGACGATCGTCGATCGGGAAATAGATGTACGGCGTGTACAGGACTGGAATGTCCTTGACCCGCAGCGTCACGTTGGTCGCCGTACCGAAACCGGTGGCCGGGTTCAGGGTGATGTTGTTGCCCTTGAGCTGCCAGGCGTTGTTGTTCGGTTCGCACGTGGTGTACGTACCATCCTTGRGGCGGATGATCGCGTTCTCGGCACGTTTGGCGTACAGCGCATTACCGCGGACGCGGGATTTGTGCATCACGTATTCGGCGTTGTCGACCTTGGCTTCACCGGTGTCGAGCTGCACGTCGGCGTGGTCGCCGACGATCAATGCGCCGTTGTCGCGAATGCGCACGTTGCCGTTCAGGTCGCCCCGGCTCTCGGCTTGGTACAGGTTGGCTTCGTCGGCTTCGACCTGCATGCTGCCCTGACGCATGACAACGTCGCCGGCCAGTGTCGCGACCTGCTCATCCTGCTTATAGCGGGAGGCTTTTGCGCCGATAAAGGTTGGTGCGTCACTTTTATTCGTCTTGTCATTCATGCCAGGACGAATCGGTTCGACATAGGAACCAGAGCAATAAGGACCGGTTTCGGCCAATTGTGCGGCGGTGAGTTGCTCGCGGGGAACCCAGTCGAGGTGACTGTAGTCTGCGCTACGCGACTTCAGGCCAAGGCCTTTGGATTCGGTGACCAGCACCGGCCTGGCGCCAGTGTCTTCGCTGGAACCGCTCTCGGCCGGGGCTTCGCCGGTGGCGGAAACTGCGCTACCGTCATGAACGGGACGCGGTGGCAAAGCAGCCGCCGGCGCCTTTGGCGCACAGTCCCAGGAACCCGAAGCAGAGACTGAGCAGTCAAACTGTTCCGCGGCGACCACGTAGGAAGTGGCAAGGGGTTGCAGCGCCAGCAAACTGCCGGTAACCAACAACGGAAATTTTTTACGAAACGCGGGGGATTTCAATGCCATCTTATTAGTCCGGGCTTCCTGCGTGCCATCTGCCCGCGGTGTGGGCCGCACGCCTCTCGATGGTCTGAAAAAGATGCTGGATAATAAAGCATGACCCGCTTGACGGCTAGCGCCGTCGGAGACCCTTGCAATGCCTGATCAAGATGTACGCTTGCAACACCTGAAAGTTTGGCTCGATGAACAATTGACGACCTTTTTTGCCGAGCAAAGTTGGGGCGCCGTCCCCCCGGCCACGTTGACTGCGGCCAGCAGCGACGCGAGTTTCCGGCGGTATTTCCGCTGGGAAGGCGGTGGCAAAAGTTTCATTGTGATGGACGCGCCGCCGCCCCAGGAAAACTGTAAACCCTTCGTGGATATCGCCTTTTTGCTGGCGAAATCCGGAATAAATGTGCCGAAAATTTATGCCGAAGACCTCGAGCGTGGTTTTCTTTTGCTCAATGACCTGGGCAACAAGACCTATCTGGACGTCATCGACAACGAAAACGCCGACGATTTGTTCAAGGATGCCCTGCAAGCGTTGCTGGCTTTCCAGCAGTTGCCGATGGTTGCGCCTTTGCCGAGCTATGACGTGGCCTTGCTGCGTCGTGAGCTGGAACTGTTCCCCGAGTGGTATGTGAAGCGCGAATTGGGCATCGAGTTCGACGCGGCGCAGCAAGTACTCTGGCAGCAGGTCAGCGAACTGTTGATCGACAGTGCCCTGGCACAGCCAAAAGTCCTGGTGCATCGTGACTACATGCCGCGCAACCTGATGCTCAGCGAGCCCAATCCCGGTGTGCTTGACTTCCAGGATGCGGTGTATGGCCCGGTGACCTATGACGTAACCTGCCTGTTCAAGGACGCCTTCCTCAGTTGGCCCGAGGCACGCGTGCACGGCTGGCTCGAAAACTACTGGCAGCAAGCAGGCGCCCTCGGCATTCCAGTTCAACCCGAGTTTGAGGACTTCCTGCGGGCCAGCGATTTGATGGGTGTGCAA
>NZ_JBGCUL010000310.1:0-4917 GCF_054177685.1 Pseudomonas sp. P5_A2_2 | reverse complement strand
CACGTTGCCAAAGCGCAGGTGCACGCCTTCGACGCGCGGCGAGTAAACGAAGATTTCGAACTTCGGTACCGGCTTCGGCAGTTCGGGAATCAAGCGCGGGTTGAACTTGAAGCTGAAGTACGACTTGTTATGGCCGTTGGCATCGGTCTGGTAGAAGTTGGTGCGCAGGGTGGCCTTGATCAGGTCCAGGTAGCGACGCAGGATGCGGTCTTCGTTCAGTACCTGGACGTCGTCCAGGGCACTGTGAATCGCGTGTTCCAGGCGTTGCTGCTTGTCTCCCAGATCGTCGCCGGTCAGCTTGCGCGCCAGGTAGAAACGGGTCTTGAACAACCGGGTCAACTCGCGAGCGATGTCGGTGTGGTTGTTCAGGGTGCTGGCGATATAGCCCAGGTCGAAGCCCAGACGAATCTGCTTCATGTAGCGGGCGTAGGCACGCAGCAGCGCCACGTCGCGCCATGGCAGGCCGGCAGTCARTACCAGACGGTTGAACGCGTCGTTCTCGGCATCGCCGCGCACGATGTGGACAAACGCGTCCTGCAGCGTGTCGTTGAGTTGCTGGATGTCGAGTTCCAGGCCTTCGGCGGCGGTGAACGCGAAATCGTGAATCCAGAACTCGCGGCCACTGTTGTGGCGCAGGCGGTACGGGAATTCACCCAGCACGCGCAGACCGAGGTTTTCCAGGATCGGCAGGACATCGGACAACGCCAGCGGGGTATCGGCGTGGTACAGCTTGCAGTGCAGCATGCGCTGGCCGGACACCTGGCCCAGCGGCTGGTAGAAGCTCATCACCAGCGGATTTTTTTCGTTGAGGCTCAGCAGGTGCTGCATGTCGACCACCGCCGAGTGAGCGGCGAAACGCTCGCGGTAGCCGGCCGGGAAGCCTTTCGGGAAGTCAGCCAGCACGTTGGTGCCGTGGGCTTCGCCGAAGCTTTCGATGGTCAGGGCGGCGTAGTCGTCCTGCCAGCTGCGGCAGGCCTGCACCACTTCGCGTTCCAGCAACAGCGGGTCGATGTCGAGACGGTTTTTCGGGTCGACGCGCAGGATCAATTGCACGCGGGCCAGCACGGACTCGGAGAAGAACGTCCAGAACTCGCAATCGGTCGCTTTCAGGCGATCCATCAGCACATGCTGGATCTTCTGGCGCACTTCGGTGGAATAGATGTCACGCGGCACGTAAGCCAGGCAGTAGCAGAAACGGCCGTACGGGTCTTTGCGCAGGAACACGCGAATCTTGTTGCGTTCCTGGATCTGCACGATCGACATCACGGTGCTGAACAGCTCGTCCACCGGGGTCTGGAACAGATCGTCGCGCGGCAGCACTTCGAGCACCTGCGCCAGTTCCTTGCCCAGGTGGGCCTTGGCCTGGAAGCCGGAACGGTGTTCGATTTCCTCGACCTTGCGGCGGATGTACGGGATCACTCGCACGCTCTCGCCATACACCGACGAGGTGTACAGGCCCATGAATCGGCATTCCTTGATGACCTTGCCGTTGGCGTCAACTTCACGGATCGACACGAAATCCGGGTAAGCCGGACGGTGGACACGGCTTGGGTGCGAAGCCTTGGCGAACGACAGCAGGGTCGGTTCGCGCAGGTAGTTCACGGCGTAGTCTTCGATGCGCAGGTCATCGTAGGTCAGGCCGGCGCGCAGCAGTTTGGTCAGGCCGAGGAAGGAGTCCTTGTCATAGACGATGTGGCCGCCATCGGCTTCATCGCTGACCACGAACTCTTCGTAGCCGAGGAAGGTGAAGTGGTTACCCACCAGCCATTCCAGGAAGCTCTTGATTTCACTCTTCTCGTCGGCATCGACGGCGAACTGGCTGTTGTCCAGCATGGTCAGGATGTCCTGAACCTTGGCCTTCATCGGTTCGAAATCGCCGACGGCAACGCGGACTTCACCGAGCACCTGTTCCAGCTCTTTGCTCAGGACATTGAGCTCGGCGGTGTTGGCGCAGCGGTCGATTTCCAGGTACATCAGCGACTCTTGCTGAATGTCGTCGCCCTGGGTGCCTTTCGGCAGGATTTCCAACAGCTCGCCCTTGCTGCCACGACGCACGCTGAGCACGGTGGTTTGCAGGGTATGGATGCTGTAGCCGCGGCGGTTCAGCTCGGTACGCACCGAGTCCACCAGGAATGGCAGATCGTGGTGCAGCACTTCGACCGCGGTGTGGGTCGACTGCCAGCCGTGGCGTTCGTAATCGGGGTTGAAGACGCGCACTTGCGGTTGCGCGTGATCGAAGCGCTCAAGCAAGCGCCATGCAGAAAGGGTGCAACCAGCGAGGTCGGACATCCGACGCTGGGTCAGCTCGTCAAGGGAAATGATGCCGAAGAATTGTTCAGCGAACAGCGCCACTTGTGGCAGTGCCTGTTCATTGATGTGCTGCGCCAGTGCCGCTTGCAGTTGGTGCTGGAAGTCGGCTTTGCTGGCTGCGGTGAAGAACGCCATCTGTGGTACTCCGCTTGGGCTTGTTATTGATGAAAGCGTCGCGTGCAAAAACCCCTTGCGGGGCGGTCCGTCACCCGGTTCCTGATTCTCGGGCAGAGGAAACAGGGCGACAGGTGGATGAAGCTGGACGAGACACTCAGGTCACATTCACCGTCCGTGAATGGGCATCTGCAAAAACGACTGGGCTGCGTGCAGCGCAATGTCTTTACGGGTGCTCATCCGTTGCGCAGCTTAACGAGTGCGGCAAGACCCGTGCTTGCGGTGCTGCGACATATTCGGTCAACGGTACGCTGCTCAAGGCATGCGCATCGAACAACACTAGCATTCGCACAGGAAAATGACGGTTTTCCGTCCGGTTTTACGGGACTTGAGTACCAGAAATGACCAGTAACACTCTATCCGTCCACGACCGGGTCTTTGACACTCGGACGAGCAGAAATCTCCGCGGGCTGGCAAAATCGCCCTTTGTAGCGTTTACCACGCCCGCCGGGCCAGGAATTTCCCATGAAAATGAAAACCGCCCTCTTGATCGTCAACCCTTGCGATGACGAAGAAGACAACATGGCCATGCTCTGCTGCCACAGCGACCAGGGCGAAATGTTCCTGATGAGCCGCTACCCCGATGAAGACGAGCTGGAAATCACCCTCGACGGCGAGCCTTCGACCCTGGATGGCGTGAAAGTCACGCTCAGTCCTAACCTGTTGAAGATCGAAATTGCGGCGGCTGATGCTGATGCGTTGAATGGGGATGATGTGCTGGAAATCACCTTCGATGCCGACATGACGGACCTGGCTGAAGTGGAAGAGACCTTGCAGAACATTCTTGAAGGGACTGGCACCTTTATCAGCCAGCTCTGAATATCAGCGCCTGTTCCGGCCTCATCGCGAGCAGGCTCGCTCCTACAATTGATCGTCGTACACCGTCAATGTAGGAGTGAGCCTGCTCGCGATGGGGCCGGCACAGCCACCCAACCACTCCCCTGCTACGAAAATCCAGCAATTACCCCAACCATTTCCCCCACTTTGCACAAAATGCCGTTAGTCGCCGCCCCCCGCGATGGATTAAAGTAACGCCCCCAGCCCTGGCGTACTTCGAACGTCCTCGGCCACCCTTTTGCAGGAACAGTCATCGATGGAACATCGTGAAGCGCTACTCGCGCTGCGAACCTTTCTTTCAACGCAGATTCTCGGCCAGGAAAAACTCATCGAGCGCTTGCTCATCGCCCTGCTCGCCGACGGCCACATGCTGGTCGAGGGCGCCCCTGGCCTGGCCAAGACCAAGGCCATCAAAGAACTTGCCGAAGGCATCGAAGCCCAGTTCCACCGCATCCAGTTCACCCCTGACCTGTTGCCGGCCGACATTACCGGTACGGAAATCTACCGCCCGGAAACCGGCAGTTTCGTGTTCCAGCAAGGCCCGATTTTCCACAACCTGGTGCTGGCGGACGAAATCAACCGCGCCCCAGCCAAGGTTCAGTCGGCCTTGCTCGAAGCCATGGGCGAGCGGCAAGTCAGTGTCGGACGCAGCACCTATGAACTGTCGCCCTTGTTTTTGGTGATGGCCACACAGAACCCTATCGAGCAGGAAGRCACCTACCCGCTGCCCGAAGCCCAGCTCGACCGCTTCCTGATGCACGTGAAGATCGGTTTCCCGGACGCGACGGTTGAACGCAAGATCCTGCAACAGGCCCGTGGCGAAGCCCTGAACGGCGAAGCGAAACCTGAGCGTCGGGTTACCCAACAGACGATCTTCGCCGCACGCAAGGAAATCCTCGGCTTGTACATGGCCGACKCCGTGGAGGAATACCTGGTGCAACTGGTCATGGCCACCCGCACCCCGGCCAAGTTCGATCCGGAAATGGCCGAGTGGATCGCCTACGGCGCCAGCCCGCGCGGTTCGATTGCCCTGGACCGCTGCGCCCGCGCCCACGCCTGGCTGGCCGGGCGCGACTTCGTCAGCCCGGAAGACATACAGGCCGTGCTGTTCGACGTGCTGCGCCATCGCATCATTCTTTCCTTTGAAGCCGAAGCCGCTGGCATCGACCAGGACCGGGTGGTCCAGCGGATTCTCGACGTCGTAGCCGTCGCTTGACCCCGATGAAAGCCAGCCTGCCGCCCGAACCGGGCATCCGTGTCAGCCTCGCCGACCTGATCGAGATGCGCCATCGCGTGCGCGAAGTGCAGCTGTTTTCCACGCCGAGCCAACGCAGCCCGCTGATCGGCCTGCACCATTCCAAATTGCGCGGCCGTGGCGTCGACTTCGATCAGGTACGGGTCTATCAGGCCGGCGACGATGTGCGCACCATTGACTGGCGCGTGACCGCACGCACCCAGGAGCCTCACACCAAGCTGTTCCACGAAGAACGTGAGCGGCCGATTTTCATCATGGTCGAACAAAGCCGCCGGCTGTTTTTTGGCTCGGACCTGATGTTCAAATCAGTGCTCGCCGCACAGGCCGCGAGCCTGATCGGT
>NZ_JBGCUL010000309.1:0-4917 GCF_054177685.1 Pseudomonas sp. P5_A2_2 | reverse complement strand
CTTTTACTGCTAAACCGGAAACAGTAAAGCGCGACTGGTTTGTCGTCGACGCTGCTGGTCAGACCCTGGGTCGTCTGGCCACCGAAATCGCGAGCCGTCTGCGTGGCAAGCACAAACCTGAGTACACTCCTCACGTTGACACCGGCGACTACATCGTCGTAATCAACGCTGAGCAGATCCGTGTTACCGGTGCTAAAACCACTGACAAAATGTACTACTCCCACTCCGGTTTCCCGGGCGGCATCAAGTCGATCAACTTTGAAAAGCTGATCGCCAAGGCCCCTGAGCGCGTGATCGAGACCGCGGTCAAAGGCATGTTGCCTAAGAACCCGCTGGGTCGCGACATGTACCGTAAGCTGAAAGTCTATGCGGGCGCTGCACACCCACATACTGCTCAGCAGCCCCAAGAACTGAAGTTTTAACGGAATAGTACATTATGTCGGCGACTCAAAATTACGGCACTGGCCGTCGCAAGACCGCAACCGCACGCGTTTTCCTGCGTCCGGGTACTGGTAACATCTCCATCAACAACCGTTCGCTGGATAATTTCTTCGGCCGCGAAACTGCCCGCATGGTAGTTCGTCAGCCGCTGGAATTGACTGAGACTGTCGAGAAGTTCGACATCTACGTCACCGTGATCGGCGGTGGTGTAAGTGGTCAGGCTGGCGCAATCCGCCACGGCATCACTCGCGCTCTGATGGACTACGACGAGACTCTGCGCAGCGCCCTGCGTAAAGCCGGCTTCGTAACCCGCGATGCTCGTGAAGTTGAACGTAAGAAAGTCGGTCTGCGTAAAGCGCGTAAGCGTCCGCAGTACTCGAAGCGTTAATTCGCTTTCACGTTCAAAAAAGAACGCCCAGTTTCCTCACGGAGCTGGGCGTTTTTTTGTGTCTGCGACTTATCAAAGAATTGCGCTGTGACAACTTGCCACATCCGCAGACGCCCTATACTACAAGGCTTGGGGGTGATGGGCTCCGGTAATTACCTTGTCAGAATTGGGGCTTTTCATTACCATTCGGCAAAATTTTTATAAGTACATAGATTTACTTAGTAGACGCCTGATTTAACAGGCCACAAAGCTGATGGGAGAGGACTGAATGAGCAATGACGGCGTGAATGCAGGCCGGCGTCGCTTCTTGGTAGCAGCCACATCCGTGGTGGGTGCTGCAGGAGCGGTGGGGGCTGCGGTCCCGTTCGTGGGGTCATGGTTTCCCAGTGCCAAGGCGAAAGCCGCAGGTGCACCGGTGAAAGTGAATGTCAGCAAAGTTGAGCCAGGCCAGCAGATGATTGCTGAGTGGCGCGGCCAGCCGGTGTTCATCGTCCGCCGTACGCCGGAAATCCTGGGGAATCTGAAGAAGATCGAGGGCCAGCTTGTTGACCCGACCTCCAAGAACTCGACACAACCGACTTACGTTGATCCGCAAACCCGTTCGATCAAGCCTGAGATTCTGCTGCTGATCGGTATCTGCACGCACCTGGGTTGCTCGCCGACCTTCCGTCCCGAAGTGGCACCTGCGGATCTGGGTAAAGACTGGGTAGGTGGCTATTTCTGCCCTTGCCACGGTTCCCACTACGATCTGGCTGGTCGCGTCTACAAGTCGCAACCTGCGCCTTTGAACCTGCCAGTTCCCCCGCATTCCTATGAGACCGATGAAATTATTATCATTGGCGTCGATACGGAGAAGGCGTGATGAGCAAATTCATGGATTGGGTTGATGCACGCTTTCCCGCAACCAAGATGTGGGAAGACCATCTCAGCAAGTATTACGCTCCGAAGAACTTCAACTTCTTTTATTTCTTTGGCTCCCTGGCGCTGCTCGTTCTGGTCAACCAGATCGTTACCGGTGTCTGGCTGACCATGAGCTACAACCCGTCGGCGGAAGAAGCGTTCGCTTCCGTCGAATACATCATGCGTGACGTCGAGTACGGCTCGATCCTGCGTCTGCTGCACTCCACCGGCGCTTCGGCGTTCTTTATCGTGGTCTATCTGCACATGTTCCGTGGCTTGCTCTACGGTTCGTACCAGAAGCCGCGTGAATTGGTGTGGGTCTTCGGCATGCTGATCTACCTGGCGCTGATGGCTGAAGCCTTCATGGGTTACCTGCTGCCGTGGGGCCAGATGTCCTACTGGGGTGCCCAGGTGATTATCTCGCTGTTCGGTGCGATCCCGGTCATCGGCAACGACCTGACCCAGTGGATTCGTGGGGACTACCTGATTTCCGGTATTACCCTGAACCGCTTCTTCGCCTTGCACGTGGTTGCCCTGCCGATCGTTATCCTGGGTCTGGTGGTGCTGCACATCCTGGCGTTGCACGAAGTCGGCTCGAACAACCCGGACGGCGTGGACATCAAGAAGCACAAGGACGAAAATGGCATACCGCTGGACGGCATTGCCTTCCACCCGTACTACACCGTGAAAGATATCGTCGGCGTGGTGGTGTTCCTGTTCATCTTCTGCTCGATCGTGTTCTTCTTCCCGGAAATGGGCGGCTACTTCCTCGAAAAGCCGAACTTTGAAGTGGCGAACGCCTTCAAGACTCCAGAGCACATCGCTCCGGTCTGGTACTTCACTCCTTTCTACGCCATCTTGCGCGCGATTCCGGACAAGCTCTTCGGTGTGATCGCCATGGGTGCGGCCATTGCTGTGCTGTTCGTCCTGCCATGGCTCGACCGCAGTCCGGTCAAGTCGATGCGCTACAAAGGCTGGCTGAGCAAGATCTGGCTCTGGTTGTTCTGCATCGCGTTCGTGATCCTGGGTGTGCTGGGCGTATTGGCTCCAACCCCTGAGCGTACGTTGCTGTCGCAGGTATGTACCTTCCTGTACTTCGCCTACTTCATTCTGATGCCGTTCTACACCCGGCTCGAGAAGACCAAACCGGTTCCGGAAAGGGTGACTGGCTGATGAAAAAACTATTTGCTGTATTGATGCTTGCTGCGCTGCCAGTGTTCGCTTTCGCAGCTGAGCACGGTGGCCCGGAGCTTGAAAAAGTCGACATCGACGTTTCCGATAAAGCAGCCATGCAGGATGGCGCACGTACGTTCGCCAACTACTGCATGGGTTGCCACAGTGCCAAGTTCCAACGCTATGAGCGAGTTGCCGACGACCTGGGCATTCCCCATGAGTTGATGCTGGAGAAGCTGATGTTCACTGGCGCCAAGATCGGCGACCACATGAGTATCGGCATGCARCCGGCAGACGCCAAGGCCTGGTTTGGCGCCGCGCCGCCGGACCTGACCCTGGTTGCCCGTGTTCGCGGTACCGACTGGCTCTACGGTTACCTGAGGTCGTTCTACGAAGATCCGTCGCGTCCATGGGGTGTGAACAACAAGGTCTTCCCGAACGTGGGCATGCCAAACGTCCTGGCCGGCCTGCAAGGTCGCCAGGTGGTTGGTTGCAAACAGGTTCAGATCGTCGAAGGCGGCAAAAAGCAATTTGATCCGCTGACCGGTACGCCATTGACTCATGAAGCGTGCGATCAACTGACCATCGTGCCGAAAAGCGGTGCTCTGACTGAAGAGCAGTTCGATGAGAAGGTCAAGAATCTGGTAACCTTCCTGGCTTACTCGGCTAACCCGGTTAAGCTGCAACATCAGCGCATCGGTACGTACGTATTGTTGTACCTGGCGTTCTTCTTCGTCTTCGCTTACCTGCTCAAGCGCGAATACTGGAAAGACGTGCACTGATAAAGCTTCAAGCTATTGCTGTTAATCGCGCGCGCCCAAGGGCGCCTCTGAAGATGTAGCGAGCCTGGTTATCCAGTCGCTACGGGAGGCGCCCTCTGGGCGCGCTCGTTTTTCCGCGTTCGATAATTTCTACAAGCGAGGAGGATCGCCATGGGCGTGACCAATCGGTTGGCCTGTTACTCCGACCCCGCCGACCACTATTCCCACCGAGTGCGCATCGTACTGGCAGAGAAGGGTGTCAGCGCCGAGATCATTTACGTGGAAGCTGGACGTCAGCCACCTAAACTGATTGAGGTGAACCCTTACGGCAGCTTGCCTACCCTGGTCGATCGCGACCTGGCGTTGTGGGAGTCGACTGTGGTGATGGAATATCTGGATGAGCGTTACCCGCACCCGCCGCTACTGCCGGTTTATCCCGTGGCGCGTGCCAACAGTCGCCTGCTGATGCACCGCATTCAGCGAGATTGGTGTGGTCTGGTGGATCTGATTCTGGATTCGCGGACCAAGGAAGCGGCCCGTGCCGTGGCTCGTAAAGAGTTGCGCGAAAGCCTGACGGGTGTTTCGCCGCTGTTCGCCGACAAGCCGTTTTTCCTCAGCGAGGAACAAAGTCTGGTGGACTGCTGCCTACTGCCAATACTCTGGCGATTGCCGATCCTGGGTATAGAACTGCCGCGGCCGGCCAAGCCGCTGCTTGATTATATGGAGCGCCAGTTTGCGCGTGAGGCTTTCCAGGCGAGTCTGTCTGGTGTCGAACGCGATATGCGCTAAGGCTTAAGGAGCCGCTATGAACTCCAGTCGACCTTATCTGGTCCGCGCGCTCTATGAGTGGATTGTGGACAACGATTGCACCCCGCACATGCTGGTCAATTCCGAGTATCCGTCGGTACAGGTGCCTCAGGGGTTTGCCAGTGACGGACAAATCGTCCTGAACGTATCGCCGCAGGCCGTGCGCCACTTGCACATGGATAACGAGGCGGTCAGTTTCGAGGGGCGCTTTGGTGGTGTGCCGCACACCTTGTACGTGCCTATTGCATCGATCCTGGGTATCTACGCCCGGGAGAATGGTCAGGGCATGGTGTTTGATCTGGAATCGCCGATGGGCGAGGACGAAGAGATCGAGCCGGATGACGATCTTCCACCACCCGACAGTGAGCCGCCGCGTCCAAGCGGTCGACCCAGTTTGAAGGTGGTGAAGTAATAAAAAAGGCGATCCGAGAGGATCGCCTTTTTTAT
>NZ_JBGCUL010000308.1:0-9042 GCF_054177685.1 Pseudomonas sp. P5_A2_2 | reverse complement strand
GGGTGAGGCTGTTCACGCCCCCCTTGAGGAAACGGTCACCAAAATGCATCGGCAAGAAGGCTTGGCCCGGACGCACGCTGTCGTCACTGGCGACCGGTACGATCACCGCGCCGCGTCGGCTTTTCAGGCAGATCAAATCGCCCGTTTGCAGGCGATGCCGGCGCAGCTCATCCGGGTGCAGGCTCAATACAGCTTCACTGACGTGACCGAACAACTGCGCGGCGGTGCCGGTGCGGCTCATGCCGTGCCATTGATCGCGCAGACGACCGGTGATCAGCGTTAGCGGGAAACGCGCATCACGTTGTTCCTTGGCGGCGCGATAGGGATCGGCCACGAACTGCGCGCGTCCGCTGGAAGTCGGGAAAATACCGTCGAGATAGAGGCGGGCGGTGCCTGCGCTGGACCCCGTAGGAAAGGGCCATTGTTGCGGGCCGATTTTGTCGATCAACCCGTGGCTGATCCCGGACAAATCCAGATCGCGGCCACGCGTCAGTTGTTTGTATTCGTCGAAGACCTGTGCCGAGGTTTCAAAGGCAAACAGGCTGGTCGCTTCCAGACGCAGATGTTTCTCCAGGCGCTGCGCGAAATCCACCGTGATCGCCCAGTCCGGACGCGCTTCACCCGGTGCGACGATCGCGCGGCGGACGTGGGAAATACGCCGTTCGGAGTTGGTCACCGTGCCGTCCTTTTCGCCCCAACTGGCGGCGGGCAACAACAGGTCGGCAAACCTGGCGGTTTCAGTGGTGCGAAAAGCCTCCTGCAGGACCACGAACGGGCAGGCTTCCAGTGCCGCGCGCACGGCAGTCTGATCGGGAAGAGATTGCGCGGGGTTGGTGCAGGCGATCCACAAGGCTTTGATCTTTCCGTTGCCCACCTGCTCAAACAACTCGATGGCAGTCAGCCCCGGTTTTTCAGGCAGTTGATCAACGCCCCAGTAAGCGGCCACGTCGGCACGGTGCTCAGGGTTGGCGGCGTCACGATGGCCCGGCAGCAGGTTAGACAGGCTACCGGTTTCCCGCCCACCCATGGCATTCGGCTGGCCGGTCAACGAGAAAGGTCCTGCACCCGGGCGACCAATTTGCCCGGTGGCCAGGTGCAGATTGATCAGTGCACTGTTTTTCGCGCTGCCGGCGGTGGACTGGTTCAACCCCATGCACCACAACGACAGGAAAGACGGTGAAGTACCGACCCATTCAGCGCATTGCTGCAGTTGCTCAACGCTGATTCCGCACAGCTGCGACACCATCTGCGGTGTGTAATCGCGCACCAGTTTCTTCAGATCGGGCAAGCCTTCGGTGTGGTCTTTGATGAAGTCACGATCGATCCAGTCTTCCCACAGCAGCAAATGCAAAATCCCATGGAATAAAGCGACATCGGTGCCCGGCAAGATCGGCAGGTGCAGGTCAGCCAGATCGCAGGTGTCTGTACGACGTGGGTCAATGACGATGACCTTCATCTGCGGTCGGCGGGATTTGGCTTCTTCCAGCCGACGAAACAGTACCGGATGGGCGTAGGCCATGTTGCTGCCCACGATCATCACGCAATCGCTCGATTCCAGGTCTTCGTAGCTGCAGGGCGGCGCGTCGGCACCCAGGCTGCGCTTGTAGCCGACCACCGCCGAGGACATGCACAGCCGCGAATTGCTGTCGATGTTGTTGGTACCCACCAGGGCACGTGCCAGCTTGTTGAAGGCGTAGTAGTCCTCGGTCAACAGTTGCCCGGAAATGTAAAACGCCACGCTGTCCGGGCCATGTTCGGCAATGGTCGCGGCAAAAACGCTGGCGGCGTGATCGAGGGCGGTATCCCAGTCGGTGCGGTGGCGGGCCAGGCCTTTGCCGAGGCGCAGCTCGGGGTAAAGCGCCCGCGCGGTCTCGTCGCCGGTCAGGTGCAGGGTCGAGCCCTTGCTGCACAGTTTGCCGAAATTGGCCGGGTGCGCCGGATCGCCGCTGACGCCGAGGATGCGCTCGCCGTCATGCTCGATCAGCACCCCGCAACCGACCCCGCAGTAACAGCAGGTGGACGCGGTGATCTGGCGGTCCATCAGCCTGCATCCCGCAGGGCCAGCAGGACCCGGCCATTTTCCACCCGGGTGCGATGGTGATGGGCGCAGCCGATGTCCGGGGCCAGGGCTTCACCGCTTTGCAGGTCGATTTGCCAGTTGTGCAACGGGCAGGCCACCCGTTTGCCGTAGATCAGGCCTTGGGACAGCGGCCCGCCCTTGTGCGGGCAACGGTCGTCGAGGGCGAACACTTCGTCGTCGCTGGTGCGAAAAATCGCGATGTCACCCTTGGGGCCGGCGACAATCCGCGAGCCCAGGGCATTGATCTCTTCCAGTGCGCAGATATCCAGCCAGTTCATGCCAGCACCTCCAGGTTTTTCACGGGGATGACGTCGAATTCTTTCTTCAGTTGTGGCTGTTCCAGGCGTTCCTTCCACGGGTCCTGTTCGAACGACAGGGAGAATTGCAGGCGATCGTTGAGCGCCTTGCGACGCTCCGGGTCCTCGAGCACGGCTTTCTTGATGTGGTCCATGCCGACCCGTTGCAGGTAGTGCACGGTGCGTTCGAGGTAAAAGGCTTCTTCGCGATACAGTTGCAGGAATGCACCGTTGTATTCGCGGACTTCTTCGGCGGTTTTCAGTTTGACGAAGAATTCCGCGACTTCGGTCTTGATCCCGCCGTTGCCACCGATGTACATCTCCCAGCCGGAGTCCACGCCGATGATCCCCACATCCTTGATGCCGGCTTCCGAGCAGTTGCGTGGGCAACCGGAGACCGCCAGTTTTACCTTGTGCGGTGACCACATGTTGAACAGGTCATGTTCCAGCTCGATACCCAGCTGTGTGGAGTTCTGCGTGCCAAAGCGGCAGAACTCGCTGCCGACGCAGGTTTTCACCGTGCGGATGGATTTGCCGTAGGCATGGCCGGACGGCATGTCCAGGTCTTTCCATACCCCCGGCAGGTCTTGCTTGCGGATGCCCAGCAAGTCGATGCGCTGGCCACCGGTGACCTTGACCATCGGCACGTTGTACTTGTCGGCAACATCGGCAATGCGCCGCAGTTCCGAAGGATTGGTCACACCGCCCCACATCCGCGGGACTACAGAGTAAGTGCCGTCTTTCTGAATGTTGGCATGAGCCCTTTCGTTGATCAGGCGCGATTGCGGGTCGTCCCTGGCTTCCCCCGGCCAGGTGGAAATCAGGTAGTAGTTGAGCGCCGGCCGGCAGGTGGCGCAGCCATTGGGGGTGCGCCAGTTCAGGTAGCTCATGGTGCCGGCGATGGTCAGCAAGTGCTGCTCGCGGATGGCCTGACGGATTTGCCCGTGGTTGAGGTCGCTGCAGCCGCAGATGGCCTTTTCGCTTTTTGGTTTGACGTCGGCGGCGCCGCCCACGGTGTTGATCAGGATCTGTTCGACGAGGCCGGCGCAGGAACCGCAGGAGCTGGCGGCCTTGGTGTGTTTCTTGACTTCGTCGACACTGAACAGCCCGTGTTCCTGAATGGCCTTGACGATGGTGCCTTTGCACACGCCGTTGCAGCCGCAGACTTCGGCCGTGTCGGCCATGCTCATGGCTTTGTCCTGGCCCTGATGTCCTACGTCGCCAAGCGCATTTTCACCAAACATCAAGTGATCGCGGATCTCGCCGATGGCGTGATTCTCACGGATCTGCCGGAAGTACCAGCCGCCATCTGCCGTATCGCCGTACAGGCAGGCACCGACCAGCACGTCATCCTTGATCACCAGTTTTTTGTAGACCCCGCCAATCGGGTCGGAGAGGGTGATGGTTTCCGTGCCTTCACCGCCCATGAAGTCGCCGGCGGAAAACAGATCGATGCCGGTGACTTTCAGCTTGGTCGACGTGACCGAGCCTTGATAACGGGCGAAACCCAGTTGAGCGAGGTGATTGGCGCAGACCTTGGCCTGTTCGAACAATGGCGCCACCAAACCATAGGCGATGCCTCGGTGGCTGGCGCACTCACCGATGGCATAGATCCGGGGATCGTAGGTTTGCAGGGTGTCGTTGACCAGAATCCCGCGGTTGCACGGAATGCCGGATTTTTCCGCCAGTTCGGTATTGGGGCGAATGCCGGCAGCCATCACCACCAGGTCAGCGGGGATGATGTCGCCGTTCTTGAATTGCACTGAACCGACGCGGCCGTTGCCTGCGTCGTGCAAGGCCTGGGTCTGCTCACACAGGCGAAAGTGCAGGCCGCGAGACTCCAGGGCCGTTTGCAGCAGCTGGCCGCTGGTCTTGTCCAGTTGCCGCTCGAGCAACCACTCGCCGAGATGCACCACGGTGACGTGCATGCCCCGCAGCATCAGGCCGTTGGCGGCTTCCAGACCGAGCAGGCCGCCACCGATCACCACGGCGTGCCGGTGGGTTTTCGCGGTGTCGATCATGGCCTGGGTATCGGCGATGTCGCGGTAGCCGATCACGCCCTCGAGGGTGTTGCCGGGAATGGGCAGGATGAAAGGCGTCGAGCCGGTGGCGATCAGCAGGCGATCGTATTCGGCTTCGCTGCCGTCTTCGGCAATGACCCGGCGCTTGACCCGGTCGATCTCCACCACTTTGCGGTTGAGCAGCAGTTTGATGTTGTTGTCCAGGTACCAGTCCAGGTCGTTGAGCACGATCTCTTCGAAGGTCTGTTCGCCCGCCAGCACCGGCGACAGCAGGATGCGGTTGTAGTTGGTGTGCGGTTCGGCACCGAAGACCGTGATGTCGTACAGCTCTGTGCTCAGTTTGAGCAGTTCTTCCAGGGTCCGGACCCCGGCCATGCCGTTGCCGATCATCACCAGTTTTAGTTTTTTCATCAGGTTCTCCGGGGAGCTCAGACCTGCCTCATCAGGGTTCAGGCCACGCTCGACAAATCCTTTGTCCTGGTCCCGTTCTCTCGGGAAGTGCAGCCTTCGTCGTTGAAGCCCGCGCTTTATGTCTGTTGAAAGAGGTAATGCAGTGGTTGTGCCAACTCGCTCAGGTCCCGTATTCGTTGGCTTTCTTCCAGTTCACAAGGGCAGAATCGTGAGGGAATGCACTGATTCAAAGCGCGCTGCCCGCTAATGGAGCGCGACCACCAGCAGCGCCAGGTTGAGCAGCAACGATACCAGCGCCAATGTCCGCCAGACTTTCAGCGGCTCGCGCTCCAACAACGGCTTTGGGCGCACATTCAAACTGCGGCGTTCGCCCTGCTCGATCAGTAGTAACCATTCTTCCGCCGTTTCGAAACGCTGTTCGGGGGCCGCCGCCACGGCGCGTTCCAGGCTATGGGCGATCCAGTCCGGCAGGTCGGGCCGGTAGCGGCTGGCGTTGACCGGGAGGCCAAACCGCGGGCGCTGGAACGCTTCGATTTCGCCATAGGGATAGTGCCCGGTGAGCAGGAAATACAAGGTCACACCGACGGCGTACAAGTCCTGCTGTGGCGTTGGCATGTCGCCGCGAAAGGCTTCTGGCGCGATGTAACTGGGTGTACCCGGCAGAGCCCAGGGCAGATCTTGCGAGAGACCGGGGCAATAGGCGAGGCCGAAATCCAGCAGGCGCAACTCACCATCGTCCCCCAGCAACAGGTTTTCCGGTTTGATATCGCGATGCAGAATCTGCCGTCGATGCAACAGGCCGACCGCCCGCAGCAAACGTTCGGCGATGTCCTGCCACTGGGGCAGCGGCAACGGTCCGCTTCGCTCATGCCGTTGGGCCAGGGTAGCGCCCGAATATTCACGCATCACGTAGTACAAATGCTGACGCTGACTGGCGGCATGCACTTCAGGAAAATGTCGACCGGCCACGCGTTTGAGAAACCACTCTTCCGAGAGTAACGCCTGTCCGGCCTGGTGATCGTCGTGCAGACGTCCCGGCAGGGTTTTCAGCAGCCAGGGTTGGTGCTGACTGTCGCGCACCCGATAAAGCAGCGATTGCTGGCTCTGCGCGACGATTCCTTCGACCTGCCAGCCCTCGAACGCCTGACCCGGTTTCAGGGCTGGCGGCAGTGGCCATTGCTGCAAGTGAATCAACGCATCGCCAATGCTCGCTTCACCAAGGGCATCGACTCGCACCAGCAGGGCGCTGGCGTTGTCCTGGCTGCCCGCCAGGTGCGCGGCATTGACCAGGGTTTGCGCGGCGCTGTGCAAATCCGGTTGATCGCGCAGGATCGCCGCAATGGCGGTATCGCCCAGGACCGCCCAGATGCCGTCGCTGAGCAGGACGAAGCTTTCATCGAGGCGCAACTCACCGTCGAGAAAATCCAGCACCAGATGTTGGTCGAGCCCCAGCGCCCGTTTCAGCACATGCTGCATGCCCGGCTGGTCCCAGACGTGATCCTCGCTGATCCGCTGCAATTGGTCGGCGTGCCAGCGATACACCCGGCAATCGCCGACATGGGCCAGGGTGAAACGCCGGCCGCGCAGGACTAGTGCACTGAGGGTGGTCAGCAACGGTTGTCCGCCGCCATTGGCCTGCAACCAGCGGTTCTGCGCCAACAACAGACGATCGAGTGCCTGGGCGACGCCCCAGGTTTCCGGCGTGGCGTAGTAATCCAGCGCCAGGGCCTGCAGCGTCGAACGGGCAGCCAGACCGCCATCGGCGCACTGGCTGACGCCGTCGGCGATGGCGAACAGGTAACCTTTGCTCGCGGCCAGCGCCGGAGCCGGCGTGACCAGGCGCAGGGCATCCTGGTTTTCCTCGCGAGGACCGATGGCGCTGGCTTCGGCGAAACTCAGTTGCAGGCTCATCGAGACCTCAGACCCGCGCAGCCGTCACGGCAGCCGAACCCCAGGTGGTTCTCCAGCGCCGTTTCACACCGTGCAGACCGAACCACGCCAGTACACCGAGGCTGGCGAACAACCACAGCGCCAGTTGATAGCTGCCGGTACTTTGCTTGATCGCGCCCATGCCGGCCGCGAGGGCAAAACCACCGATGCCGCCAGCCATGCCGATCAGACCGGTCATCACGCCGATTTCCCGACGAAAACGCTGTGGCACCAACTGGAATACGGCGCCATTGCCTGCACCCAAACCGAGCATGGTGCAGACAAAAAGCGCCAGTGCGGCGTAGGAATTCGGCAGGTTGAAACCGACCGCGGTAATGCAGATTGCCGCGACGGTGTACATCGCCAACAGGGTTCGAATGCCGCCAAACCGATCAGCCAGCGCGCCGCCCAAGGGGCGCATCAGACTGCCGCCGAACACGCAGGCTGCCGTGTAGTAGCCGGCAGTCACCGGGCTCAAGCCGTACTGGTCGTTGAAGTAACCGGGCAGGGCGCTGGCCAGGCCGATGAAACCGCCGAATGTCACGCTGTAGAAAAACATGAACCACCAGCTGTCACGATCACCCAGGGCTTTGAAGTAGTCGGCCACGGATTTGGCTTTTGGCCGCTCGGGGGCGTTTTTGGCCAGCCAGGCGAAGACGATCAAGGTCAGAATCAGCGGGATCAGGGCGAACCCGAACACGTTGCTCCAGCCAAACGCCGCCGCCAGCACCGGGGCGATCAACGCAGCGAACACCGTACCCGAGTTCCCCGCGCCGGCGATGCCCATGGCCTTGCCTTGATGCTGCGGCGGATACCACTGCGATGCCAAGGGCAGGGCGACGGCGAAAGACGCGCCGGCCATGCCGAGGAACAGCCCCAGCAGTAGCGCTTGCTCGTAGCTGTGGATACCGAGCTTCCAGGCGCCGAACAATGCGCAGATCACGATGACCTGACCGATCAGGCCGGCAGTTTTTGGCGACAGGCGATCAGCCAGCATCCCCATCACGAAACGCAAGACCGCCCCGGCCAGAATCGGCGTGGCGACCACCAGCCCGCGTTGCTGCGTCGTCAGGTGCAGGTCGGCGGCGATCTGTACCGCCAACGGACCGAGCAGGTACCAGACCATGAAGCTCAGGTCGAAATAGAGGAAGGCTGCGAACAATGTGGGTGTATGGCCGGATTTCCAGAAGCTTGAATTCATCGCGCACCTCAGCTGTGAAGAGTCTCGAAAGGAGTCATGAGCTTGCAGGTGGGGCGCCGTTACGGCCGCACCACCGGCCCCGTGCTGTGGGGCCAAAACGAAAAAACGCCGCCACCCGATTCGCCAAGGGCAAATGAGGTGCGCGACGTCTTTGTCGTAGGTGGGGCAACCGCCGTTGGTTACCTGTGGTGATTACATAGCGAGATCTGTGCCAACACTCGAAATCGAGTCGTGGCCAATCGCGGGCTTGCCTGCTCCCACAAGGGAATGACGTCGAACACAATTCCCCTGTGGGAGCGAGCTTGCTCGCGATGGCGGCTGGACAGGCGCTACAGGACTTCAGCCGAGCAACTCGCTCATGGCAATAATCTGCTCCGCCACTTGAATCAGCTTCTGCTGACGGCTCATCGCCTGGCGGCGCATCAGGGTGTAGGCCTCTTCTTCGTTGCAGTCCTTCATTTTCATCAGCAGCCCTTTGGCCAGTTCGATGCGCTTGCGCTCGGCCAGTTGCTGGTCGCGGGCCTGCAACTGGGCACGCAAGGCCTGATCGCTTTCGAAGCGTGCCATGGCCACATCGAGAATCGGCTGCAGGCGTTGTGCGTGAATGCCTTCGACGATGTAGGCACTGACCCCGGACTTGATCGCCTGTCGCATCACACCGGGGTCGTGTTCGTCGGTGAACATCACAATCGGTCGTGGCTGGTCACGAGTCACCAGCACCACTTGTTCCATGACATCGCGACCCGGTGACTCGGTATCGATCAGAATCACATCCGGACGCACCGTTTCGACGCGTTCGGGCAGGTCGATGGTCAGGCCGGATTCATCGATCACTTCGAATCCGGCCTCGGTCAGGGCGRCCTTCAGGCGTCCGACTTTTTTCGCGGTGTCGTTGATCAGCAGGATACGCAGCATGGTCGTGGTCTCCTGTCAGCGGCTGGCGGATCGATGGGAGCTGTCGCTCATGGCGTGCAGTTTGAAACTGCGGGCATAACCGGTCGGGTCCGAGCCGTCCCAGATTTTGCCGTCGATCAACTGGCTGCTGCGCATTTCCTCGGCTGGTGAGGCGACGCCGACGGCACTGGCGGCCTCACGGTACAGGTC
>NZ_JBGCUL010000307.1:0-4938 GCF_054177685.1 Pseudomonas sp. P5_A2_2 | reverse complement strand
TTTCTGTGGGACAACCTGGAAATGCAGTGCCAGATGTTCGGCGTTCCTTATACTCCGGTGCCGTCTCCGGACCGCTGGTTGGCCGATGATGAAGAACTGGCCTGCGGTTGTGGCGTGGCGCTGCACACGCCAGGTCATACACCGGGCTCCATGAGCTTCTGGTTTTCCGAGGCCAAGCTGCTGATTGCCGGTGATACGCTGTTTCGTCGCGGCGTCGGCCGCACGGATTTGTGGGGGGGCGACCAGGCCACCATCGTGCGTTCGATAAAGCAGCGTTTGTACACCCTCGATGAAGAGGCGACAGTGGTGGCCGGGCATKGTCCGGACACCCGTCTGGGCGATGAAATGCGCGAAAACCCGTTTGTACGGGCCTGATTTGTAACGAGCGGAATTTTTACCCGTTAACATGATCCAACGCCCGCAAAGACTGATGCCTTGGTCCGTTGCACCACAGAATGCAAAAAAGTAGGAGCTTTACATGTTCACCACGCGTCGTTTGATTATTCTCGCTACGGCTGTGGCCGTTTTGTCCGGTTGTGCCTCGCCTAACCCGTACGGTGGTCAAGGCCAGGCTCAGGGCCAGGCGGATAACGGCTCCGAAGGCATGAGCAAGACCGCGAAATACGGTGGTCTCGGCGCTCTGGCCGGTGCATTGGCCGGTGCTGCGATCAACCACGATAACCGTGGCAAGGGCGCCCTGATCGGTGCAGCGGTGGTCGGTGCTTCTGCCGCAGGCTACGGCTACTACGCCGATCAGCAAGAGAAAAAGCTGCGCGCCAGCATGGCCAACACCGGTGTTGAAGTGCAGCGCCAGGGCGACCAGATCAAACTGATCATGCCAGGCAACATCACGTTCGCGACCGATTCGGCGAACATTGCCCCAAGTTTCTATCAACCGCTGAACAACCTGGCGGGCTCGCTGAAAGAGTTCAACCAGAACCAGATCGAGATCGTCGGCTATACCGACAGCACCGGCAGCCGCCAGCACAACATGGACCTGTCCCAGCGTCGTGCCCAGAGCGTGGCAACCTACCTGACCTCGCAAGGTGTCAGCGGTGCCAACCTGAGCGCTCGCGGCGCAGGTCCGGACAATCCGGTGGCCAGCAACAGCGACACCAACGGCAAGGCTCAGAATCGCCGCGTAGAGGTCAACCTCAAGGCGATTCCGGGTCAGCAGTATGGTGCCCAGCAGCAAGGTCAGGTTCAGCAGTACCCTTGATCGTCTGATTGAACCCCAGGCGTAAAAAAGCCAGCTCGATCCTTTACAGATCGGGCGGGCTTTTTTGTCGTCAGTTCTGGCCCCATCGCGAGCAAGCTCGCTCCCACAGGGGGCGATGTCGTACATAAAATCTGTATTCAATGCATAACCCTGTGGGAGCGGGCTTGCCCGCGAAGGGGCCGGTCTGGGCACCTGAGATACAGGATCAGAAACAAAAAAGCCCCCGGACAATCACCCGTCCGGGGGCTTTTTGCTAGGCGCGAAAGCTGCTTACTTCTTCAGGCCATAATGCTCATCGAGCATGCCCGGCGCGTTCGGGGCTTTCGGTGCGTAGTCGCGTGGCGGTTCCTGATTGCGCGGTGGTGTCAGGCGTTCCCGTGGAGCCTGCGCCGCATCGGCGTGCAGGGAGGCCAGCAGGCGTTGGCGAGTCTGTTCGTCCAGGGCCAGGCGATTTGCGCCCTCGGCGAGATGCTCCTGTACTTCCTGATAGCTCTGAGTCAGTTTCTTGACCAGTGTCGCGGTGCTGTTGAAGTGGGTCACCACCTCGTTCTGATAACTGTCGAAACGTTCCTGAATATCGTCCAGCTGACGCTGCGTGCGGCTGGGCGCGGCGTTCGGTGCAACGCGAGCGATCAGGAACCCAATGGCGACACCCACAACCAGGGCAAGAGTCGGTAACAACCAAACTAAGAGCGAGTGTTCCACGAGTCCTTCCTCTATAAACGGCTTTGCTTTACGTTAACGGCTCGAACCTGCGCTGTATACCGCGATTCACTCGCAATAGACAGCCACAGACAATTTGCTAGACGAGTCGACCTGATTCGAGGTCACGGAGTTCCTTCCTTGCTTATGCGTGAAACCCCTGTAGTGATTGACGGCCCGGTGGGTCAGCTTGAGGCTTTATATCTGGATAGCGAGCAGCCGCGCGGCCTTGCATTGATCTGCCATCCAAACCCGGTGCAGGGCGGCACCATRCTCAACAAAGTGGTCTCGACCCTACAGCGCACCGCGCGCGATGCCGGCTTGATCACCCTGCGCTTCAACTACCGTGGCGTCGGTGCCAGCGAAGGTACCCACGACATGGGCACCGGTGAAGTCGATGATGCCCAGGCTGTGGCCGAATGGTTTCGTGCCAGACACCCGCAATTGCCGCTGACCCTGTTCGGTTTCTCCTTCGGTGGATTTGTTGCAGCAAGTCTCGGCGGACGCCTTGAGGCCAAGGGCGAGCAGATCAAACACCTGTTCATGGTCGCGCCGGCGGTCATGCGCCTGGGCGATCAGGACCAGCTGCCGGAACAGGGCGAACTGACCCTGATCCAGCCGGAAACCGACGAAGTGATCGATCCGCAGCTGGTTTACGAGTGGTCCGACAAGCTCGAACGCCCCCATGAGCTGCTGAAAGTGGCAGAATGCGGACACTTTTTTCATGGCAAGCTGACCGATCTCAAGGATCTGATCCTGCCGCGTCTCTCGAATTGATTGCAGTCTGACAAGCGATTACCCATGACGACCCGTACCCGCATCCTTACCGGCATCACCACCACCGGCACGCCGCACCTGGGCAACTACGCTGGCGCCATCCGCCCGGCGATCGTCGCCRGCCGTGACAGCAATGCCGATTCGTTCTACTTCCTGGCCGACTATCACGCCCTGATCAAGTGTGATGACCCGCAGCGCATCCAGCGCTCGCGCCTGGAAATCGCCGCGACCTGGCTGGCCGGTGGGCTGGATGTCGACCGCGTGACCTTCTACCGCCAGTCCGACATCCCGGAAATCCCCGAACTGACCTGGTTGCTGACCTGCGTTGCCGCCAAGGGCCTGCTCAACCGCGCCCACGCCTACAAGGCTTCGGTGGACAAGAACGTCGAGACCGGCGAAGACCCGGATGCCGGCATCACCATGGGCCTGTACAGCTACCCGGTGCTGATGGCCGCGGACATCCTGATGTTCAACGCACACAAGGTGCCGGTCGGTCGTGACCAGATCCAGCACGTGGAAATGGCGCGGGACATCGGTCAGCGCTTCAACCACCTGTTTGGCCAGGGCAAGGAATTCTTCACCATGCCCGAGGCGTTGATCGAAGAGAGCGTCGCCACGTTGCCGGGCCTGGATGGCCGCAAGATGTCGAAGAGCTACGACAACACCATTCCACTGTTCAGCAGCGCCAAAGAGATGAAGGACGCGATTTCGCGGATCGTCACCGACTCMCGCGCGCCGGGCGAAGCCAAGGATCCGGACAACTCGCACCTGTTCACCCTGTTCCAGGCATTCGCCACCCCGTCGCAGGCCGACGAGTTCCGCAGCGAGCTGTTGCAGGGTCTGGGTTGGGGCGAGGCGAAGAGTCGTCTGTTCCAGCTACTGGACAACGAATTGGGCGAGTCCCGCGAGCGTTATAACCTGTTGATCGAGCGCCCGGGGGATCTGGAAGACATCCTGCAACACGGCGCGAAAAAGGCCCGTTCGGTAGCGACACCGTTCCTCAACGAACTGCGTGAAGCGGTGGGCCTGCGCTCCTTCGTTGCCCAGACTCAAGTGGCGGCGACCACCAAGAAGAAAGTCGCGAAAGCTGCACGTTTTGTCAGCTTCCGCGAAGACGACGGCAGTTTCCGCTTCCGTCTGCTGGCGGCCGATAGCGAACAACTGCTGCTGTCGCGCAACTTCGCCGACGGCAAGACCGCAGGGCAGGTGACCAAGCAACTGCAAGCGGGCCAGCCTCTGGACGTGCGCAGCGAGGCGCTGAGCTTCAGTGTATGGCTGGAAGGCGAGTGCGTTGCCGACAGCCCGGCCTTCGCCGACAGCGCCGCGCGTGACGCGGCTATCGAAGCCTTGCGCATCGCCCTGACGCCGGTTCAGGAATAAACAACGGTTCGGCCCGACCAAGGGCCGATTGCCATTCCTGCGGGCCGTCGCTACAGTGTCGGCCCGTTTTTGTTGCCTTGCTAACGAATTATGACGCCCCTAGAACGATATCAAGCTGATCTGAAACGCCCGGAATTCTTCCATGACGCCGCGCAGGAAACCGCCGTGCGTCATTTGCAGCGCCTGTACGACGACCTGGTCGCGGCCGAGCAAAACAAGCCGGGCCTGCTGGGCAAGTTGTTTGGCAAGAAGGATCAGACCCCGGTCAAGGGCCTGTATTTCTGGGGCGGCGTAGGTCGCGGCAAGACTTACCTGGTGGACACCTTCTTCGAAGCGCTGCCCTTCAAGGAAAAGACCCGTACGCACTTCCACCGCTTCATGAAGCGCGTGCACGAAGAGATGAAAACCCTGGGCGGCGAGAAAAACCCGCTGACCATCATCGCCAAGCGCTTCGCCACCGAAGCCCGGGTCATCTGCTTCGATGAATTTTTCGTCTCGGACATCACCGACGCGATGATCCTCGGCACGCTGATGGAAGAACTGTTCAAGAACGGCGTGACCCTGGTTGCAACGTCGAACATCGTGCCGGACGGCCTGTACAAGGACGGCCTGCAACGCGCGCGCTTCCTGCCGGCCATTGCGCTGATCAAGCAGAATACCGAGATCGTCAACGTCGACAGTGGCGTCGACTATCGACTGCGTCACCTGGAACAAGCCGAGTTGTTCCACTATCCGCTCGACGAAGCCGCCAACGAAAGCCTGCGCAAGAGCTTCCGTGCGCTGACACCGGAATGCACGGCGGCGGTCGAAAATGACGTGCTGATGATCGAAAACCGTGAAATTCGTGCCCTGCGCACCTG
>NZ_JBGCUL010000306.1:0-4953 GCF_054177685.1 Pseudomonas sp. P5_A2_2 | reverse complement strand
CTGTTTATCAGCTATCTACCAAGATGAAGCGACAGTTTCCCGGACCGGTACTTTAATGGATGTTCTGGAGCGACTGATCACTGGGCCGTCATAGCCTTAAGGCTATGGATCTCATACCGAAAAGCTATTTCATCAATCGGTGATCCGGATCCACGCTTAAGGATGGTTAGCTGAAAACAAAATAAAGAGGAGATGCCATGTCAACTGAATCGAAATGCCCGTTCAATCACGCCGCTGCTGGCGGTGGCACGACGAACCGCGACTGGTGGCCGAACCAACTGAATCTGAAGATCTTGAGTCAACACTCGCCCAAATCTGACCCGTTGGGGGGCGACTTCAACTACGCCGAAGCCTTCAAGAGCCTGGACTTCCAGGCGTTGAAAAAAGACCTGACTGCGCTGATGACCGACTCCCAGGACTGGTGGCCGGCGGACTTCGGTCACTATGGGCCTTTCTTTATCCGCATGTCCTGGCACGCCGCAGGCACCTATCGCACCGGTGACGGCCGGGGCGGCGCCGGCTCCGGCCAGCAGCGCTTTGCACCGCTCAACAGCTGGCCGGACAACGTCAGCCTCGACAAGGCCCGTCGGCTGCTCTGGCCAATCAAGCAAAAGTACGGCAACAAAATCTCCTGGGCCGACCTGATCGTCCTCGCCGGCAACGTTGCACTGGAGTCCATGGGCTTCAAGACCTTTGGTTTTTCCGCTGGCCGCCCGGATGTCTGGGAACCGGACGAAGATGTCTACTGGGGCTCGGAAAAAACGTGGCTGGGTGGCGACGTGCGTTATGGCAAAGATGCCGGGCAAGCTCCCGCAGAGCGCAATCTGGAGGCCCCCCTCGCAGCCGTGCAGATGGGCCTGATTTACGTAAACCCCGAAGGCCCTGAAGGCAACTCTGATCCGGTCGCCGCCGGGACGGACATCCGTGAAACCTTTGCGCGCATGGCCATGAACGACGAGGAAACCGTCGCGCTGATCGCGGGCGGTCACGCCTTCGGCAAAACCCACGGTGCAGGTCCCGTCGACCATGTCGGACCTGAGCCCGAAGCCGCCGGCCTCGAGCTGCAGGGCCTGGGCTGGAAGAGCACGTTTGGTACCGGTAAAGGTGGCGACACCATCTCCAGCGGCCTGGAAGTGACCTGGACGACCACGCCAACCCGGTGGAGCAACAACTACCTGGAGAACCTGTTCGGTTACGAATGGGAACTGACCAAGAGCCCGGCGGGGGCAAACCAGTGGAAGCCGAAAAACGGCGCTGGCGCCGGCACCATTCCGGATGCCCATGATCCCGCAAAACGGCGTGATCCGACCATGCTGACCACGGACCTGTCGCTACGTTTCGACCCGATCTATGAGCCGATTTCGCGGCGCTTCCTGGCCAATCCAGACCAGTTGGCCGACGCCTTCGCCCGTGCCTGGTACAAGCTGATTCACCGTGACATGGGGCCGCTTTCACGCTACCTCGGCCCGGAAATGCCGAACGAAGAGCTGCTGTGGCAAGACCCGATCCCTGCCGTCGATCATCCGCTGGTCAATGACAGCGATGTGGCCGCGCTCAAGGGCAAAATTGCCGCCTCGGGGCTGTCAGTCTCGCAGCTGGTATCTACAGCCTGGGCGGCAGCGTCGACTTTCCGTGGCTCCGATAAACGCGGTGGTGCCAACGGTGGGCGTTTGCGTCTGGAGCCGCAGAAGTCCTGGCAGGCCAACCAGCCAGAACAACTGGCCAGGGTGCTGGCAAAACTCGAAAGCATTCAGAAGGAGTTCAACAGTGGCGGCAAGAAAATCTCCCTGGCCGACCTGATCGTGCTCGCCGGTGGCGTGGGCGTGGAACAGGCTGCGAAAAATGCCGGCCACAGCGTGACGGTACCTTTCACGCCGGGGCGCATGGACGCCAGCCAGGAACAGACCGATGTCGAATCCTTCGGATACCTTGAACCGATTGCCGACGGCTTCCGTAATTACCTGAAGCAACAGTACCGTGTACCGGCCGAAAAACTGCTGATCGACAAGGCGCAACTGCTGACGCTCAGCGCGCCGGAAATGACGGTGTTGCTGGGCGGCTTGCGGGTGTTGAACACCAATGTCGACCAGAGCAGACACGGAGTGTTCACCACGCGTCCGGAGGCCTTGACCAACGACTTCTTCACCAACCTGCTGGATATGGGCGTGGAGTGGAAGCCGGTATCGGATGCCCAGCAAGAGTATGAAGGGCGCGATCGCAAGACCGGCGCGCTGAAGTGGACGGGCACTCGAGTCGATCYGGTCTTCGGTTCCAATGCGCAGTTGCGAGCTTTGGCCGAGTTCTATGCCTGCGCCGATGCGCAGCAGAAGTTCGTCAAGGACTTCGTCGCTGCGTGGACCAAAGTGATGAACCTGGATCGCTTCGACTTAAACCGCACTGTTTAGAGGAGATGTTGTCATGACGCTGGCACGACCGGCAAAAAGTGCCTCGGTTCGCCCTCCGGCTCCTGCATCAGCGGAGGGCATCCAGCGACCATAAACCTTGGCGATCATGGTCCAGTCTTTGTGGCCGAGCTGCTTGGCTACCTGCATTGGATTCTCGCCAACGGATAGCATCATGGAGGCATAGGTGTGGCGGCTCTGATAGGGTCGCTGCCACCTAACTCCTGACAGCAGTCAGGATTATGATCAATAGCAATGCCAAATAGATCGCGACCTGATTCAGTGTGACTTGGCTATTCGGTAGCTCGTGTTTTGATGATTGATACTCCTTGTTTTCATGTCGAGCTTTCGCGAAAAACGAAGTACTTACATGTGAAGAATCCAAAAAATGCTACCGCTATTATCGCAAGAATTTGAATGATCTGATGGGGGTAATGCAGAGTGTCGACAAGGATGTACAGGAGCATAAAATTGATCAAGTATCCGGTTATATGCATCTGCACATAACGGATTAATGCTCCTCGATTTTTTCTCTGAGAAAATGTCCACTTGTAGTTGGCGATATAGCCAATGGCGACGCCTGTTAGATACATCAGTGTCATCGACAGTTTTTCACCGCTCCCGGAATACACAATCAACAGATACCCGAGGTAAAGCAAAGAGTTGTTAACCAGGCCAACGATGCCGTAGCGTATTAATTGACCAAAAGCGGGAGTGGTGAAAAAGCTCATTCAGTCTATTACCCTCTGTCTTCTTCGATAATCGACGCTGAGTGTGAGCGGCGTGCAGTAATGTCTGATATTTCCCCACGCGATTCGTATGTTTTTTTCCCTATGATATACAAGGGGCGCCTCTTGGTTTGGTCAAATGTCTTTCCGACATATATTCCAACGATACCTTGTATGGATATCACAATGCCGCCAATGAAGAATGTCGAGACCATGAGGCTGGTCCAGCCTTGCACTACCGCGCCATGGAGCAGGGTGGTAAATATGAGGTAGGCTCCGTAAATGAATGACAGTAGCGCCATGGTGAACCCAAGCTTCACCGCAAGTCGAAGTGGCTTGTCTGAGTATGCAATTATTGTTTCCATAGCCAAATTCCAAAGCTTTGAAAATGTATAAGTGCTTTTCCCATCCAGGCGTTCCGCATGCTCGATCTCAATTCCTGTACTGGCAAAGCCTGTCCAGTGAACCAGTGCGCCAAAAAAGCGGAGCTGCTCTCGCATTTGACAGACGTTATCCACAACCTTTCGGGAAATGATGCGGAAGTTGCCGCTGTCGCCATTATATTCAAAGTCTGCCAGGTAGCTGAACGTCTTATAGAACAGCCAGGAGGTTGCTCGCTTGAGCGGGGGATCGCTTCGTTTTCCTCGCAAGGCTAGAACAATGTCGTAGCCTTCCTGGGCTTTGGCATAGAGGCGTGGAATTTCTTCAGGACGGTCCTGAAGGTCGCAATCCATTACGACAGCCCATTGCCCTCGGCAAGCGTCCAGGCCGGCGGTAATTCCATAGTGCTGGCCGAAGTTTCGACTTAGCTGAATGCCACGAACTCGCGGGTCAGCTTCGGCGAGGCGCTCTATTATTTGCCATGAGCGATCGCCTCCGCAGTCTTCTACCAACAAAATCTCAAAATCGATTGTAATCTCTTCAAGGGACTTTCTTAATCGTGAGTAAAGTTCGTCAAGTGAGTTCTCGGCTTTGTAAACCGGAACGATGACTGAAATATGTGGCCCAGCCGCTTTTGATGTCATGGTGTTTTATGTCTTATTTAATTGTGGGCTCGACGGGTTTTTACCAAAATTTCGCATTAAAAAGAAGCTCCTGCCGGTAAAAAAACACCCCGAATGCGGCGTGCAAAACAAATAGTGCCAGGCAAAGAGAGTACTTTGCTTTATCCACTTTCTTCTTGGTAAGGGCTTTTGTGTTTTTAAACAAGAAGGCGACAGAAAACAGGAATACCAGGTAAAGCCCCATTTGCCCGCTCCACCAGAAATTCCCGTCGTACATTCTGGATCCGCTTTCTGCAAAGAAGTACGTAAGAACTAAGCCCATGAAAAGGCAGCAGGAAGAAAAAATTAAAGCTTTGTCTTGTATGAAGCTTCTTGGGTAGCACAGAAAAACCAGCAGTGGAAACGCTATCGATAAAATTAATTTCTGAAGCAGAAAGTTTGAGTAATGAGCCATTGTCTCAAAAGGCAAAACCACGATGTGGCTTTCCGTGCTGCCGGTAGCTTGTGAAAGGTCCTGGAAGAAAAATGTTTGGAAAAATTGCAGGCCAAGCACTGTGAAGATCGGAAGAAAAAATGAGAGGTATATGTATTTGTTCGTCAGTACTGGCTTCAGTCTGTGGGTAACCAAGAGAAATAGCACAAATGCAGGCAGCACAATAATTAAGAAATTCGGTTTTGAAATTCCGCAGAAAAACAAAGATAGAGCAAGTGCGATGCCACTGGATAAGTTGTTGTTCGATGTGCTGTTTGCGGATTTGAGCGCGTAGCAGAAAGCAAGGAGGGAGAGGGGCTTTAGAAGCAGCATGGTAGGGCTGTGGT
>NZ_JBGCUL010000305.1:0-4954 GCF_054177685.1 Pseudomonas sp. P5_A2_2 | reverse complement strand
GGCCTGGCGCGAGCAACACGGTGGGGAGCTGACACGCATTCATATCGCACAAGCACAACCGCTGGGCGACTTTGACACCTGGCGCCAGGCCTTGCCGATTACTTTGCTGGACGTGACGAAACCCTTCGATGCGTGACGAAACCGCCGAACAACCCGCACCACTGCGCAGCGGCCTGACCACCGGCAGTTGCGCCACGGCCACCAGCCTCGCCGCCGCGCGTCTGCTGCTGGATGGCACATCGGCCGATGCGGTGGAAATCGTGTTGCCCAAGGGCAAACAGGTGCAGATGCGCCTGGAGTTCTGCCGCCTCACCGAGGACGGCGCCGAAGCGGGAACCCTCAAAGACGCCGGTGATGATCCGGACGTGACCCATGGTGCCCTGCTCTACTCCCAGGTGCGCCTGAATAGCGAACCCGGGACTCGCTTCAAGGCCGGTCGCGGCGTCGGCACAGTGACCCGACCCGGGCTGGTGCTGGGTGTCGGCGAGCCCGCGATCAACCCGGTGCCGCGCAAAATGATCAGCGAACACCTGGCCCGGCTGGCCGACGAACTCGGCTACAGCGGCGGCTTCGAGGTCACGGTCAATGTCGAGAACGGCGAGGCGCTGGCATTGAAAACCATGAACCCGCGCCTGGGCATTCTTGGCGGCTTGTCGATACTCGGAACCAGCGGCATCGTCCGACCGTTTTCCTGTGCGGCCTACATCGCCTCGATCCACCAGGGCATCGACGTGGCGAAAACCAACGGTTACCTGCACATCGCCGCCTGCACCGGCAACGCCAGCGAAGACACCATGCGCCGGGTCTACAACCTGCCGGAAATCGCCCTGATCGAAATGGGCGACTTCGTTGGCGCCGTGCTCAAGCACCTGCGCAAAGTACCGGTGGAAAAACTCAGCCTGTGCGGTGGATTCGGCAAGATCAGCAAGCTGGCGGCCGGGCACATGGATTTGCACAGTCGCCATTCGAGCATCGACCTGCCGCAACTGGCGCTATGGGCGGCACAGGTCGGCGCCGATGCGGCGTTGCAGCAGAGCATCCGCGAAGCCAACACCAGCCAGCAGGCACTGGCCATGGCCGCCGCAGCCGGGGTCGCCCTGGGTGATGCAGTCTGCCGGCACGCCTTGGACTTTGCCCGCAGCGTGGTGCCGGCGCAGGTTCAGGTGGAAGTCTTTGCCATCGATCGCCAGGGCGGGATTGTTGGCCATGCAGGGGCCTTTCAATGAAGCGCATCCTGTTGCTCGGCGGCGTGACTGAAGCCATGRCCATTGCCCGCACGCTGGGACCGCWGCAYATCTACAGCCTGGCCGGTGTCGGTCGGGTGCCGACGGAYCTGCAATGCCAGGTTCGYGTCGGYGGCTWYGGCGGTGCCGAGGGYCTGGCGCAATTCATTRGCGATGAAGGCATCGAKCTGCTGCTCGAYGCCACTCACCCCTACGCSGCCCARATCAGCCAGAACGCCGCGACCGCCGCGCGCTTGAGCGGCATTCCCTGCTGGGCGCTACGGCGTCCGGCCTGGGAAGCCCAGGCGGGGGATGACTGGCGGGAAGTCAGCGATTGGGCCGAACTGATCGAAGCCCTGAAGCCCTTCCGCCGACCGCTGTTCACCCTCGGTCGCGAACCTCTGCAACACCTGGATGAAATTCCTGCGGAGCAATTCTGGACCCTGCGCGCACTGGACCTGTATCCGGGCAACRAGCGCTGTGAAGTGATCGGCGCACGTGGGCCATTCCTGATCGACGATGAACGTGAGTTGTTCGAACGGCGAAACATCGACGTGCTGATCAGCAAGAACAGCGGCAGCACGGCCACCGAGCCGAAGCTGGAAGTCGCACGTGAGTGTGGGGTGCCGGTGATTGTCTTGAAGCGCCCCGAATTGCCAAGTGTGGAACGGGAATTTGGCTCGGTGGCAGATATGCTGGATGCCCTACCAGTGTAGGACTATTCCTTAGACCTGCTGAACCTTGCGATTCCGCTGGCAGTATTCTCAGACGAAACTGGCTATCGACTCTACGGCCTCAATCCTATAGTTCGCCTCCCCCTGAACCAATCAAGCGCACCCAACATCCACAGGGATGAATGGTCTCGCCCAAAAGAAAGTGCCGCTTGCCACTCTGTATCCCAAGGAATACGATTCAACATGATCGAATTTGAGCGATCCCAAGTATTTGCTGACTGGCTCAACTCGCTGAGGGACACCATCGGCAAAGCTCGAATAATTGCCAGACTCCGGGCAGCCGAGTATGGAAATTTTGGTGATTGTGAACCTGTAGGTGCTGCGGTTTATGAGATGYGCGTTCACTACGGCCCGGGCTACAGGATGTACTTCACTCGCAGAGATGAGGTGATTTACTTGCTGTTGATCGGGGGTGACAAGTCGACTCAAAAACGAGATATCAAACGTGCTATTCAAATGGCACACAATATCGGTAATGAGGAGTAAATCATGGCCGAACAATTTACCCGTTTTGATGCCGTCGAGTTTCTCAAAACTCCGGAGGAAATGGCGGCTTATCTGGATGCCTGCTTTGAAGAAGATGCCGGAGACGGCGTGCTGATACGTGCAGCGCTCAACGATATCGCCCGAGCAAAGGGCATGACACAAATCGCCCGTGATGCCGGTCTGGGGCGCGAGAGTCTTTACAAAGCGCTGAGCAGTAGTGGCAATCCGGAATTCGCGACTATCATGAAAGTTATGAAAGCCTTGGGTCTGCGCTTGCATGCCATCGCTGTCTGATTACGCTGCGACACCAAACCGCACGCCGCCTTTTTACTTATCGGCCCTGATCAGGCTAAATAGCCCGCGCCTGATCACCTACCCAAACGGATTTGTCCCATGTCCCGACAACGGCTCGCAATTGCCTGGATAGCCTGCTTCGCAGTGCTGTTCAACATGCTCGCCATGCCGATGTCCGGAGCGATGGCGCAAACGACGAAGTCACCTGCCGAACAGTTGTTGTGGGGCAGTTTCTGCAGTTCCAGCGGCACCAGGATGGTGGCGATTTCCATCGGGGACCTTGAACAGAAAGCCCCGCAAAGCGACGATCATTCCAACATGCAGCATTGCTGGTGCTGCTCCGGTTCTGCGCCATTGGTGGCGTTGCCGGGGCATTCGCCACAGCTGTATTTCGCCCGCTTCGAGTCCAACCGAAGCGTGCCTGCCACCTCCCTCGAAAGCCCGTCACCGCGCCAGCAATGGCCGAGCCTCAACCCCCGCGCGTCCCCTCTGGTGTGATTTTTTCTCGCAATTGACTGCGTTTTAAATCGTTCCGGAGAACTGTCATGTTGAACAAACTCATCGTTCTGGCCGCGTTGCTGCTGCCTGCCTGCTTTGCCAATGCCCACGAATACAAAGTCGGCGAACTGGAAATCGCGCATCCGTGGTCCCAGGAGTTGCCACCCAATGCGCC
This sequence comes from Pseudomonas sp. P5_A2_2, assembly GCF_054177685.1. Lineage (NCBI taxonomy): Bacteria > Pseudomonadati > Pseudomonadota > Gammaproteobacteria > Pseudomonadales > Pseudomonadaceae > Pseudomonas > Pseudomonas sp. P5_A2_2. The sequence goes on along the minus strand of NZ_JBGCUL010000305.1, from coordinate 1,544 downwards.
GACCGTTGCGGCGTATTTCGTGATCAACAACGAAGGCAAGACCGCCGACCGCCTGCTCAGCGTCGACACCCCCATTGCCGGCGAAGCGCAATTGCATGAGCACGTGATGCAAGGCGACATGATGAAAATGCAGCACGTACCGAGCGTGGAAGTGCCCGCCGGAGGCGAGGTTACTTTCGCGCCGATGGCCTATCACGTGATGTTGCTGGACCTCAAGGACCGCAGCCTGCTGGTTGACGGCAAGCGTTTCCCCATGACGTTGCACTTCGAGAAGTCCGGTGACGTGACGGTCGAAGTTGCGGTGCAGAAGCAGGCGCCGGACGCCATGCAAGCGCACGTGCACAAGCCGTAATCACCTGAACTGAAAACGCCCATGCGCCCGCTTAGCGCCAGGTCATCCAGGTCACGCGATCAGGCATTGAGCCTGACACGCGGCAGCTGGATCAGCCTGTTCGCCATGCTGATGATCTTTATCGGCCCGCTGATCTCTCAGTCGATGCCGATGGATTCGCGCGCCATGTCGATGACCATGCCTGTAGGTATGAGCATGGACATGTCGGCGATGGAGCATGCCGACCATGCCACGCAAGCCACCGCCGAGCATTGCCCGCCTGCCCCGGGGCACCATGTGCTGTGGGAAAAGTGCGGCTATTGCAGCCTGCTGTTCAATTGCCCGGCGCTGACCGGTGGCGTGTCTTTCGCCAACTTCGTCATCCCGCCCGTCAACACCTTCACCCCCCCCTCCCCACGTCTGGGCCATGCCCGGCAAACCTTCTTCCCCGGCGCCCGCCCCCGCGCCCCGCCCGTCGTCGCGTAATCACTCACTTCTGATTTCACACGGTCCGCAAGACAGCCACGCTCATTCCCACAGGGATTGTGCAGGCTGCCGGCCGTGTCGTTTACGACTGTTCGATGGAAATTGTCATGTCCAGGTTTTCTGCTGTCCCGTGCTTGAGTCCTGCCCAAACCTCTTATGCCCTGAACGAATCCGCCGTTCGTTTCAGGCACGCCACCGCGATCCTGTGCGGTGCCTTGCTGGCGCCTTCTGCGCTTGCCGATGAGCATGCCGGTCACAGTGAAGAACTGAGCCCGACAGTGATTACCGCCGTTGCCCCCAGTTCACCTTTGACCATCGTCACCAACCCCAAGGACCCGCGCCAACCGGTGCCGGCCAGCGACGGTGCCGATTACCTGAAAACCATCCCCGGCTTCGCCATGGTGCGCAATGGCGGCACCAATGGTGATCCGGTGCTGCGCGGCATGTTCGGCTCGCGGCTGAACATTCTCACCAACGGCGGCATGATGCTCGGCGCCTGCCCTGGCCGGATGGACGCTCCAACTTCCTACATTTCGCCGGAAACCTACGACAAGCTCACCGTGATCAAAGGCCCGCAAACCGTGCTGTGGGGACCGGGTTCTTCGGCCGGGACCATCCTGTTCGACCGCGAGCCGGAGCACTTCGGCGAACTCGGCACACGGGTCAACGCCAGCGTACTGGCTGGCTCCTACGGTCGCTTCGACAAACTGGTGGACGCTGCCGCCGG